>NZ_JBHXME010000062.1:0-55241 GCF_042721125.1 Streptomyces sp. NPDC058469 | reverse complement strand
TTCAAACCTTTCGTGTGGCTCACCCCCGGGGGGGGGGTGGGGGGGCGCGGGGTTCCCCCCCGGGCCCCCCCCCCCCCCCGCCGCCACGCCAGGGACCACACGAAAGGCACACCCCCATGACACGGGTGCTGGTGGTGGAGGACGACCCGCAGCTCGTACGGGCCCTCGTGATCAACATGCAGGCCCGCCAGTACGGCGTCGACGCCGCCCCCGACGGCGCCACCGCGCTCCGGCTCGCGGCCGCACGGCAGCCGGACGTCGTGATGCTCGACCTCGGACTGCCCGACATGGACGGCGTCGACGTCATCAAGGCGCTGCGCGGCTGGACCCGGGTCCCGATCCTGGTGCTGTCGGCGCGGCAGGCCTCCGACGAGAAGGTCGCCGCCCTCGACGCGGGCGCCGACGACTACATCACCAAGCCGTTCAGCATGGACGAACTCCTCGCCCGGCTACGGGCCGCCGTCCGCCGCGTCGAGGACGTGCCGCTCGCCCCGGCGACCACCCTGGTCACCACCGACGACTTCACCATCGACCTGCTCGCCAAGAAGGCCACCCGCGCCGGAAACGACATCCGGCTCACCCCCACCGAGTGGCATCTGCTGGAGATCCTGGTCACCAACCCCGGCCGCCTGATCACGCAGAAGTACCTGCTGCAGGAGGTGTGGGGGGTGACCCAGAGCAACAAGACCAACTATCTCCGGGTCTACATGGCCCAGTTGCGCCGCAAGTTGGAGGGGGACCCGTCGAGCCCCCGTTATCTGATCACCGAGCCCGGCATGGGCTACCGCTTCGAAGGATGACATGGGACGCGGCAAGCTCCGGATCTACCTCGGCGCGGCACCGGGCGTCGGCAAGACGTACGCGATGCTGTCCGAGGCGCACCGCCGAACCGAGCGGGGCACCGACTGCGTGGTCGCCTTCGTGGAGCACCACAGCCGGCCGCGCACCGAGGTGATGCTGCACGGCCTGGAGGAGATCCCGCGCCGCGAACTCGCCTACCGGGACACGACGTTCACCGAGATGGACGTCGACGCGGTGCTCGCCCGCCACCCCGAAGTCGCCCTCGTCGACGAACTGCCGCACACCAACATCCCCGGCTCCCGCAACGCCAAGCGCTGGCAGGACATCGAGGAGCTGCTGGCGGCGGGCATCGACGTGATCTCGACCGTCAACATCCAACACCTGGAATCCCTGGGCGACATCGTCGAGTCCATCACCGGCGTACGGCAACAGGAGACCGTCCCGGACGAGGTCGTCCGCCGCGCCGACCAGATCGAACTCGTCGACATGTCACCACCCGCGCTACGACGCCGGATGGCTCACGGCAACATCTACAAACCGGACAAGGTCGACGCGGCCCTCTCCAACTACTTCCGCCCCGGAAACCTCACCGCCCTACGGGAGTTGGCACTGCTCTGGCTCGCCGACCGGGTCGACGCCTACCTCCAGGAGTACCGCAGCGAACACCGCGTCTCGGCGATCTGGGGCTCCCGCGAGCGGATAGTCGTCGGACTGACCGGCGGCCCCGAGGGACGCACCCTGATCCGCCGGGCCGCGCGCCTCGCCGAAAAGGGCGCGGGCGGCGAGGTGTTGGCGGTCTACATCTCCCGCAGCGACGGTCTGACCTCGGCCTCCCCGAAGGAACTGGCCCAACAGCGCACCCTCGTCGAGGACTTGGGCGGCACCTTCCACCACGTCGTCGGCGAGGACATCCCGGTGGCCCTGCTGGACTTCGCGCGCGGGGTCAACGCCACCCAGATCGTCCTCGGTGTCTCCCGCCGCAAGGGCTGGCAGTACGTCTTCGGACCCGGCGTCGGCTCGACGGTCGCCCGGGACTCGGGCCCCGATCTCGACGTCCACCTCATCACCCACGACGAGGCGGGCAAAGGACGCGGACTGCCCGTGAACCGGGGTACGCGGCTCGGGCGGGCCCGCATCGTCTGGGGCTGGCTGGCCGGAATCGCCGGACCACTGCTGCTGACCTGGCTGTTGAGCAGCGTCGCCCCCGAAGTCGGCCTGGCCAACGACATGTTGCTGTACCTGTCCCTGACCGTGGCGGCGGCCCTGCTCGGCGGACTCTTTCCCGCACTGGCCTCGGCGGCGGTCGGATCGCTGCTGCTGAACTGGTTCTTCACCCCGCCCGTGCACACGTTCACCATCGCCGACCCCAAGAACATCGTCGCCATCGCGATCTTCGTGGCCGTCGCCGTGTCGGTCGCATCGGTGGTCGACCTGGCCGCGAGGCGCACCCATCAAGCGGCCCGGTTGCGCGCCGAGTCCGAGATCCTCTCCTTCCTCGCGGGCAATGTGCTGCGCGGCGAGACCAGCCTGGAGGCACTCCTGGAACGGGTCCGGGAGACCTTCGGCATGGAGTCCGCCGCCCTGCTGGAGCGCGCGAGCGACGTCGAACCCTGGACCTGCGCGGGCAGCGTGGGCCCGCGCCCCTGCCAGAACCCCGAGGACGCGGACGTCGATGTACCGGTCGGCGACCACATGGCACTCGCCCTCTCCGGCCGGGTCCTGCCGGCCGAGGACCGCCGCGTCCTGGCCGCCTTCGCCGCACAGGCCGCCGTCGTACTGGACCGCCGCCGCCTTCGTGAAGAGGCCGACCAGGCACGCGCGTTGGCCGAGGGCAACCGCATCCGCACGGCACTGCTGGCGGCCGTGAGCCACGACCTGCGCACGCCCCTCGCCGGCATCAAGGCGGCGGTCTCCTCGCTCCGTTCCGAGGACGTCGCCTGGTCGGACGAGGACCAGGCGGAGTTGCTGGCGGGCATCGAGGACGGCGCCGACCGCCTCGACAACCTCGTCGGGAACCTCCTCGACATGTCCCGCCTCCAGACCGGCACGGTCACCCCGATCATCCGCGAGGCGGACCTCGACGAGGTGATCCCGATGGCGCTGGGCGGAGTCCCCGAGGACAGCGTCGAACTCGACATCCCCGAAAGCCTGCCGATGGTCCCCGTCGACAAGGGCCTGCTGGAACGCGCCGTCGCCAACATCGTCGAGAACGCGGTCAAGTACAGCCCGGAGCGAACTCCCGTACTGGTCAAGGCGAGTGCCATCGCCGACCGCGTCGAGATCCGGGTGGTCGACCGTGGCCCCGGCGTCCCCGGCGAGGCCAAGAACCGCATCTTCGAACCCTTCCAGCGCTACGGCGACGCCCCGCGCGGCGCCGGAGTGGGCCTCGGCCTCGCGGTCGCACGCGGCTTCACCGAGGCCCTCGGCGGCACGCTGAGCGCCGAGGACACCCCGGGCGGCGGCCTCACGATGGTCCTCAGCCTCCACCTCGCCCCCGCACCCACCCTTGCCCCCGTCGAAGGTTCCACCTACAGTCCGGCTCCGTAATGTTCGTCAATCGGCCCGAAACTTTCGAACACGGGCCGGACGGAGGGGCGGAGACACATGCGGACCTACGGCAACCCGGTCATCGGCGGCTTCCATCCCGACCCCAGCGTGTGCCGGGTCGGCGAGGACTACTACCTCGTGTGCTCCAGCTTCGAGTACTTCCCCGGGGTCCCGCTCTTCCATAGCCGGGACCTGGTCCACTGGCGCCAACTCGGCAACGTCCTTGACCGGCCAAGCCAGTTGGACCTTCCGGACGACACCCCCGCCTCGGCCGGCATCTACGCCCCGACCCTCCGCCACCACGACGGCCGCTTCTACCTGATCACCACCGAGGTGAGCGGAAAGGGCAACTTCATCGTCACCGCCGACCGGCCCGAGGGCCCCTGGTCGGACCCGGTGCTCGTCGACGTGCCCGGCATCGACCCCGACCTGGCCTGGGACGAGGACGGCAACTGCTGGTGCGCCGTCGCCGGGGTGAAGGTGGCCCGCATCGACCCGACGACCGGCAAGGTCCTGGAGGGCCTGCTCCCGATCTGGTCCGGCACCGGACTCCAGCACCCGGAGGCCCCGCACCTCTACCGCGTCGGCGACTGGTGGTACCTGCTGCTCGCCGAGGGCGGCACCGCGCACGGCCACAGCGTCTCGATCGCCCGCGCCCGCTCCCCCCGCGGCCCCTACGAACCGTCCCCCGCCAACCCGATCCTCTCCCACCGCAGCACCGACCTCCCGATCCAGAGCACCGGCCACGCCGACCTGGTCACCGCCCCCGACGGCACCTGGTGGATGGTGCTCCTCGGTACCCGGCCCCGGGGCTGGTTCCCCGGCTTCCACGTGCTGGGCCGGGAGACCTTCCTGACTCCGGTGGAGTGGGTGGACGGCTGGCCCCTGGTCGGCCCGGTACAGGAACAGCACCCGGCTCCGGCTGCCTGGCACCCCCTCGAACTCCCGCCGGTACGCGACGACTTCGACGCCCCGACCCTCGCCTTCTCCTGGATCTCCCCGCGCAGCAGGCCGGACGACAACTGGTCGCTGACCCGCCGTCCGGGATGGCTGACGCTGACCGCGACGGGCGCCGGCCTCGACGAACCGGGCCACACCTTCATCGGCCGCCGGCAACAGCACCCCGACTGCCGCGCGTCGGTCCGGATCGACCCCGGGTCCGGCCGCGCCGGCCTCTCCGTCCGCATGGACGAGGCCCATCACTACGACATCGAGGTCGCCGGGGGAGTAGCGAGTGTGGTCGCACGGATCGGTCCCGTACGGCAGCGCGTAGCCGAGCACCCGGTGGAGCCGGGGCCGGTCACCCTTGCCGTCGACATCAGCACGGCAGACGTCGGTTCGCGCGCCCCCGACACCCTCACCTTCTCCGTGGAGGGTCCCGAAGGCGCCGTAGAACTGGCCGAGTTGGACGGGCGCTATCTCTCCACCCAGGTCGCCGGGGGCTTCACGGGGCGGGTGATCGGCATGTACGTCACCGAGGGCGAGGCGGCCTTCGACTGGTTCGACTACGAACGGCCGTAGCACATCTTTCTGGATTGACTCCGAAAGTTTCGACCCTCACCAGCACGGGCGCCACCTCACGTACCGCTCACCTACGGACAGGAGTCGCACCATGCCCAGAAACAGACTGAGACTCGCGGGCGCCCTCGCCGCCGTCCTCATCGCGGCGGGCATCGCCACCGGCCCGCCCGCCCAGGCCCACGAGAATCCGCGCACTCTCGCCCAACTCGCCGAGCGCCACGGCCGTTACTTCGGCAGTGCCACCGACAACCCCGAGCTGACCGACACCGCGTACACGAAGCTCCTCGGCAGCGAGTTCGACATGATCACCCCGGGCAACGGCATGAAGTGGTACGCCACCGAGCCCCGACAGGGCGTCTTCGACTGGACGAACGGCGACCAGATCGTGAACCTCGCCCGCGCGAGCCACCAGCGGGTCCGCGCCCACACCCTGGTCTGGCACAGCCAGTTGCCCGACTGGCTCACGTCCGGCACCTGGACGGCGGACGAGCTGAGGGCCGTACTGAAGAAGCACATCACCGCCGAGGTACGGCACTACCGCGGCAAGGTCTACTCCTGGGACGTCGTCAACGAGGCGCTCAACGAGGACGGCACCTACCGCGACACCATCTGGTACCGGACGCTCGGCCCCGGCTACATCGCCGACGCCCTGCGCTGTGCCCACCAGGCCGACCCGCACGCGAAGTTGTACCTCAACGACTACAACATCGAGGCGACCGGCCCGAAGAGCGACGCCTACTACGCCCTCGCGAAGCAACTCAAGGCCCAGCACGTGCCGCTCGACGGCATCGGCCTCCAGGCGCACCTGGCGCTCCAGTACGGCTATCCGGCGACGCTGGAGGACAACCTCCGCCGCTTCTCCCGCCTCGATCTCGACACCGCGCTCACCGAGGTCGACGTACGGATGCAACTCCCGGCGACCGACGCCAAGTTGACCGAGCAGGCGACCTGGTACCGGGACCTGACCGGGGCGTGCCTCGCGGTGCGCGGGTGTGCCGGGGTGACCATCTGGGATTACACGGACAGGTATTCGTGGATTCCGGCGTTCTTCCCGGGGGAGGGAGCGGCACTTCCGTGGGACGAGCAGCTGAATGCGAAACCGGCTTATTACGCGCTCCGTGAGGCGCTGCGATAACAGCCGACTACGGGGAGTGAACAACCCCGGATATGCGTCGGGGCCGGTGCGCACCGAGTATGTGCGGCCGGCCCCTCATGTTCTTGCAGTGCACAGCGACGGGCGGCGCGGCGGAACCGCCCGTGGTGGTGCTCAGGCGGCCGTCACCACCTGGCGGTGCGGGGCGATGATCTGGCCGTCGGGCAGGAGCTCACCGGTGTCCTCGAACAGGAGAACGCCGTTGCACAGCAGGCTCCAGCCCTGTTCCGGGTGGTGCGCCATGAGGCGGGCGGATTCCCGGTCGGCGGATTCGGCTGTGGGACACGGTGGCTGGTGCTTGCACATTGGTGGGATCTCTCGCTCTGTTGTGGTCATGTCCGTCCCCCGTGGTGTTGAGTCGGTCCGAACCCAGTGTTGCCCCATGGACGTCAATCCGCAGGGATTTAGCAGCACCGCTTCTCACAGGTTGATGACGCATCACCCGCGCGGACGGTTCATCCCAATTCCCGGCTCGTACGAGCTTTTTCCTGCTCGTACGAGCGTAACGAGCGTAAAAGGGCCGGAAACGCGATCGTACCCCGCTGCCGGGAATTCGGCGGCGGGGTACGGGGGTGACGGCGGGGGAATGTCAGGCGGGAGAACCGAGCAGCGGCGCGGGAGTCACCCGATGGGTCAGCACCGGCAGCAAGTCGGCGACCCGGTGCGGCCGGTGGGCCGCGATGCCGGGTGGTGCCGGGGCCAGCGGGACCAGTAGATCGGTCGCGGCGGGGTGGCCGTCGGCGCCGTCCGCGGTGAGGTCGCCGTGCAGCCAGAGCGTGAGCATGTAGAGGCCGGGCACGGAGAGGAGGCGCGGTTGGTAGGCGCCCTTCATGTTCTCGGCCTGGCGCAGCGCCCGCTCGGTGGAGGCGATGTAGGGACCCTCGAAGAAGTGCGAGAACGCCCAGCCGTCGGGGGTCAGCATCGTCTCCGCCGCGGCGACCGCGCGGTCACCGCAGCGGATCAGGAAACGCCACCCGGCCAGCCGGGTGACGGCCGTCCCGTCCGCGGACACACGGTCCAACACATGCAGGGGCAAAGGGAGTTCGGGGGTTGCCGGTCCCTGGGCCGCGCGCAGGGACGGGGTTCGGGCCTCGCGGACTGCGGTGGGGGAACCGAGTGCCGTGAGAACGGAGCGCAGGGCGGGCGCGGGAGCCGGGGGGACATGCAGCGGCATGGTGGGTCGCCTCTCATTCGACAGGCACTGGTGGCACGAGGGCGGGGCGGGGGCGGACGGCGCTGTCAGCTCTCGGGGTCAGGGAGGCCGGGGCCGGGTTCTGTGCACATGGGTACGGCCTGCCGCACGTCACCTCGACGGCAGGTTCCAGGACCGGGGCGCCAACCTTCTGCCTTGTTCGCGCAGTTTATACGACACGGGTTCAGGTGATGTTTCGTCTAACCGTTTCCCGTATGAACAACAAGGACCTATTCGGCCAGCGATTCACGGGAATCATCCCGGTTCCGAACGGGCCCCGCGGCGATGACCTCGGGATATGTCACCGATGGGGTCGGCCAATTCTCGTCGGCGTTTTTCACGAGGTCTTCATTGTGCGGGAACTGCTCGCTGCCGCATGCCTCGTGAATGTGCCGCGGGTCACGTTCGACCAGAGTAGCGGGTGCCGGGCCGGTCCGGGACGTTATCGATCGCCAGGGCTGGGCATCATCCTTCCTGACCCGGGGACGAGGAGGTGACGCTTCGATGGGTGAGAAGGTCGTGGCAGGGCCGTTCGAGCTGGCCGACCGCCAGCGCTACCGCGACAAGCTGCGGCGCTGCCTGACGGGGCTGGAGCGGCTGCTGGCCGAGAAGCGGTTCGACCGACCCAAGAACCTCATGGGGCTGGAGATCGAACTGAACCTCGTCGGCTCCGACGGCATGCCGAAAATGTTGAATGGAGAGGTGCTTGAACGCATCGCGAGCCGAGATTTCCAAACAGAACTCGCCATGTTCAATCTGGAAGTCAACATTGCCCCACACCGATTGGAGGGCCGGGTATTCGACCGGCTCGCCGAGGAGATCCGTACCTCACTGGCATATGCTCATCGGAAAGCGGGTGAGGTCGACGCCGGAATACTGATGATCGGCATTCTGCCGACGCTCGACCGGGACGACCTGGTCTCCTCGAACCTCTCCGCGGTCGACCGGTACACCCTGCTCAACGACCAGATCGTGGCCGCCCGCGGCGAGGACTTCGTCCTCGACATCGACGGCGTCGAGCACCTCACCTGCACCTCGGGCTCCATCGCGCCCGAAGCCGCTTGCACCTCCGTGCAGTTGCACCTCCAGGTCACCCCGGACCGTTTCGCCGACGTGTGGAACGCGGCCCAGGCCGTGGCCGCCGCGCAGGTCGCCGTGGGCGCCAACTCGCCCTTCCTGTTCGGCCGTGAGCTGTGGTGCGAGTCCCGGCCCCCGCTGTTCCAGCAGGCCACCGACACCCGCCCGCCCGAACTCCAGGCCCAGGGCGTCCGCCCCCGCACGTGGTTCGGCGAGCGCTGGGTCACTTCGGCGTACGACCTCTTCGAGGAGAACCTGCGCTACTTCCCGGCCCTGCTCCCGATCCACGACGACGAGGAACCCCTCGACGTCCTCGACGCGGGCGGCATCCCCACCCTCGCCGAACTCGTCCTGCACAACGGCACGGTGTACCGCTGGAACCGCCCGGTCTACGGCATCGCCGACGGCGTCCCGCACCTGCGCGTCGAGAACCGCGTCCTGCCCGCGGGCCCCACCGTCACCGACGTCATCGCCAACACCGCGTTCTACTACGGCGTCGTCCGCGCCCTCGCCGAGGAGTCGCGGCCGGTGTGGACCCGGCTGCCCTTCGAGGCCGCCGCCGCCAACTTCGACACCGCGTGCCGCCACGGCATCGACGCCCGCCTGCTCTGGCCCCGGCGCGGACGCCTCGGCGGCACCACCGAGATCGACGCGGTGGCCCTCGTACGCGACGAACTGCTGCCGCTCGCGGAGGCCGGCCTGGACGCGTGGGGGGTCGAACCGGCCGACCGGGACTTGTACTTGGGCGTCATCGACGAGCGCTGCCGGCGCCGGGCCAACGGCGCGACCTGGCAGGCCGCCACCTTCCACCGCGCCCTGGAACAGGGCCTCAGCAGGGAGGCCGCGCTGGCCGCCACGACCCGCCGCTACAGCGAGTTGATGCACCTCGGGGAGCCGGTCCACACGTGGCCGGTGGGGTTGCCGGAGCCGGTGCGGCTGGGGTGAGCTGTGGTGTGAACTACGGTTGCCTCAGCCCGCGTTGGTGGATGCGCCCTTCGCGCCCGCCGCCACGATGGCCTGGAGGATCACCGACTGGATCTGGGCCGGGTCGGTCACCTCGTGGCCCGAGCCGCCGGTCGCCTCGGCGATCTGCCGGGCCTCCTCCTTGTCGGCCTCCGGACCCACCGCGATCATGATGAGCGGCACCGGCCGTTCAGGGCTGGCGAGTTGCTGCAACTGCTTGATGAGCGTGGAGCGGGAGATGCTGCCCGGGTCCTGGTTGACGCCGTCGGTGAGAATGACCAGCGCGTTGAACTTCCCCTTCACATAGGAGGACGTGGCCGCCTTGTACGCGGCGAGTGTGGTGTCGTAGAGCCCCGTCGCCCCGTTCCGCACCGGCTTCAGCGAGCCGAACGCCGCTGACAGAGCGTCCCGTTGGGTGCCGTCGCCCTTGCGGTCGCCGAGCCGCTCGGTCGGCACCAGGACGCGGTAGTCCTTGTCGCCGTCGAGCTTCGTGGAGAACTCCCACAGCCCGATCTCGTCCTCGGGCGTGAACGTGGCCAGCGCCTGCAACAGCGAGCCCTTGGTGACGTCCATCCGCGACTGCCCGGTCCCCGGCACCGTCTCCGCCATCGAGGCGGACGCGTCGACGACCGTGGTGATCCGCGCGCTCTGCACCGTGATCGTCCAGGTGCCCAGGGCCTCTTGGAGCGCCGCGTCGGAGGCGGGTTCGGCCGCCGCCACGGCGTACGGCTGCGGACTGGTGCCACCGGCCTTGGCGATCACGGCCTTCGGCGCGGCGTCGTCATCCGTGCGGAAGCCGTACTTCTCCATCAGCTTCTGCTGCGCGGGCTGGCTCAGATAGGTCATGAACCGGATCGCGGCCCGGCTCTCGTCCGTCGTCAGCCGCTCCTGGTCGACCAGGTTGTACGGATAGTCGAGCCGAGGCGAGCCGTCCTTCGGATAGAACAGGTCGAGACTCCCGTCGCCGTCGGCCGACGCGTTGTACGCGAACGCCGACTGCTCGCTGAGGACCAGCGCCTGGTTGCGCTTCGGATTGCCCTGCTCGGTGCCGGACGAGTTGCGCGGCAGGGTGTCCAGGACCTGGCTGTCGGTGTCCGAGATCCGCTGCGACAACGTCTTCATCATCGCCGCCGCCTGCGTGGCCCCGCCCTTGACCTTCGCTGCGGCCGTACTCAGCTGCGTGAGCGCCAGCAGCCCGGTCGCGCTGCGCGCCGGGTCGGCCGCCCCCAGCCGGAGCGAGTCGTCCTGGAGAGTGGCACCGGCCAGGTCCAGCCAGCTGTACGTCTTCTGCGGCCACCCCAGCGACTTCGCGGCGGCCGGGACCATCGCCACACCGACCGGCGTGGAGGCCACGTTGCCCGCGGGCGTCACCTCCGTGGCGTTGCTGTCGGCGGCCGACGAGACCTCGTTCACCCACAGCTCCGAGTCGGGCACCCACACCTGTACGTCCGGGTGCTTGCCCGCCTTGAGCGTGTCCGCGAACTTGTACGACTCCTCGGCGGTCACCGAGATGTTCAGGCACTGCCCGTCGGACGTGATGTTCGCGTCGCGCGCCTGTCCGGCCACCGCGCGCAGGGCGGGAGTCATGTCGGGGGAGGCGGCGAGTTTCAGCCGTACGGCGTTCTTCCGGCAGGAGGAACCGAAGGAGAGCAACCCGCTCTGCACCGCTACGGCGGTACCGCCGGCGACGGTCAGCACGAGGACCGTGGCGATGGCCACCGTACGGCGGCGCGCGCGAGGACGGGGGTCGCTGCCGCCCGCCCCGTACTGATCGGGCAAGCTGTGACGTCCCATGACGGTGGTGCCCCTCCCTGTTGAACCTCGTGCCGGTATGCGGCCGTATGGCAGACATGGGGGAGGTTCGCCCCGTACGGCGTCCGTCCCCCCAACGGCCTGTCGCGCACGATCTTCGTAAGTTCTTTCGAGACCCTAGCGGGGCGAAGATGGGCATGAGGCGGGATTTCCGAACTGAAGGCAGGTGTGCAGGTGGAGGCAGGGCAGGTGGCCGAATCTTTTCCGCTGGAGCGGCCCACGCGGCGGATTCTGCGGTCCGAGGCACTGCTCGTTCTGGGGCTTTCGCTCGGTGCGAGTGGAGTGTCCGCCCTGATCAGCTTTGTCGGATCGGTCACGAAACCGGGAGGTCTCAAGGACCAGGCGGCCACCCTCAACGCCTCGGCCGCACCGGGCCGTCCCTGGCTGGATCTCGCCTGGCAGCTGTTCGGGATCGCGTCGGCGCTCGTCCCCGTCGCACTCGTCGCGCACTTCCTCCTGCGGGAGGGCGAGAGCCTGCGCACGATCGGCTTCGACCGCACCCGCCGCTGGCCCGACCTGGGGCGCGGGGCGGGCATCGCGGCGGTCATCGGCAGCACCGGAATCGCCTTCTACCTGGCGGCCCGCGGCCTCGGTTTCAACCTCACGGTGGTACCGGAGGCGCTCCCCGACGTCTGGTGGAAGTACCCCGTCCTGATCCTCTCCGCGATGCAGAACGCGATCCTCGAAGAGGTGATCGTCGTCGGCTATCTGCTGCGCAGGCTCGGCCAGTTGGGCTGGACGCCGGGCACCGCGCTGGTGGCCAGTTCCGTACTGCGCGGTAGCTACCACCTCTACCAGGGCATCGGCGGCTTCATCGGCAACATGGTGATGGGCGTGGTGTTCGTGTACCTGTACCGGCGTTGGGGCCGTGTGGGTCCCCTGGTGGTGGCGCATTCCCTGCTCGACATCGGGGCGTTCGTCGGCTACGCGCTGCTGGCGGGGAAGGTGGGCTGGCTGCCCACGGCGTAACTCCTGTGCGGGACAGGCCTCTTGAGGCTCAGGCGAGCAGCTCGCCGTCGATGACCGTGACCGCGCGTCCGGTCAACAGGGTCCGGTCGCCGCGGAGTTCGGTACGGACGCGCCCGGAGCGTGGCGAGGCCTGCAGTCCGGTCAGGACCGTGCCCCCGAGGCGCTCGGACCAGTAGGGAGCCAGCGCCGTGTGCGCGCTGCCGGTGACCGGGTCCTCGTCGATCCCGATGTTCGGGAAGAAACAGCGGGACACGAAGTCGTAGCCCCGGCTGGGGTCTTCGGCCCGCGCGGTGGCGATGATGCCGCGCTCGGAGGCGGCGGCGAGGGCCTTGAGATCCGGCGCGAGTCCTACGACGGTCTTCTCGTCGGCGAGTTCGACGACGAGGTCGCCGATGTCCGGGCCGGTGTCGAACGCGGTGAGCGGCTCGGCCCCCAGCGCCTGGGCGAGGCCGTCCGGGATCTCGACGGGGGTGAGCGGGGCGGTCGGGAAGTCGAGCGTGATCGACCCGTCGTCGGCCGGCGTGGCGACGAGCACCCCGCTCCGCGTGGCGAACCGCACGGTGCCTTCGTGGGCGCCGGTGGTGTGCAGCACATGGGCGGCGGCGAGGGTCGCGTGCCCGCACATCGCGACCTCGGTCACCGGCGTGAACCACCGCAACGCCCAGTCGGCGTCCCCGCCTTCGGGCAGCCGGTGCCCGAACGCCGTCTCCGCGTGGTTCACCTCCGACGCGACCTTCTGCAGCCGGTCGTCCGCCGGGAAGGCGTCGAGGAGCAGCACCCCGGCCGGGTTACCGGCGAAGGGACGGTCGGTGAAGGCGTCGACGATTCGAATCCGCATGCCCTGACGCTAGAGGCATTTTGGACCCTCAGGCCAAGGCCAATTCGGGGGGACTGGACCGATTCGGGGGCGGGGGTGCGAAGTGCGGGGTGCCGTCGGCGAATTGGAGGTGGCGATGACGGTGGTTGGTGAACGGGTGCCACCGGCGCACCAGCACAGCGGGCCGCTACGACGGCGTGGTGCGTTCCGGTTTCCGGGCCAGGAAGGTGGCGTGCGTCCGCTTCGCTCCCTCGGCCGGCTCCTGGACCAGGCGGGCGGTGAGCGTGAGTCCGGCCTGTGTCAGCAGTTCGGCGATCCGGTCCGGTGGGAGCAGGTGGGACTCGTAGGACACGGGGTGGCCGCCGTACGCCTGTGTCGGGTGCAGGAGTTGGTCGTCTCCTACGTGGCCGGCCAGCATCAGTTGGCCCCCGGGTGCGAGTGTGCGGTGGAACTCGGCGAAGACGACGGGCAGTTGGTCGGGCGGCGTGTGGTGCGTGGAGTAGTGGGCGAGGATGCCGCCCAACTCGTCGTCCCCGATCGGCGGTGCGGTCATCGAGCCCACGGTGAAGGTCAGGTTCGGGTGGGCGCGGCGGGCCAGTTCGACCATCCTCGGGGAGAGGTCGATGCCGAGGACGGGCACCCCGAGGTCCGCCAGATACGCCGTGATCCTGCCGGGCCCGCATCCCAGATCTGCCACCGGCCCGAGGCCGGCCACCCGCACGGTCTCGGCGAACGCGGCCAGCGTCGCGCGTGACAGCGGGTCCAACTCGGCGGGTTCCTTGACGAGTCGGACGTAGTCGGATGCGACGGTGTCGTACGACTCCCGGATCGCGGCGAGATAGGAAGGCGGCTGCTCGGTCACGCCGGTGACTGTAGGGGAGGACCTCGGTCCCCTTCGAATCCCGTTGGTGCTGTTGTCGGTGAGGGGCGGCGGGCGATGGTCTCTGTCGCGGCCTACGATCGGCGCGACATCACTCCGTCGACTCCAGAATGCGGTCGAGTGTCCGGCGCCCCATGCTGCTCATCGTCGGATTGCTCTCGACGTAGTACCAGACAACGCCCATCGCCTGTTGGAACGCCCATGCCTTGCCGCGCTCCCACTCCAGATCGTCACAGACCAGTGCCCGCCTGAGCACTTCCCGCGGGCCTGGCCGCAACAGGTGCCAGGCGCTGACCAGATCCAGCGCGGGGTCGGCCGGCCCGAAGCCGCCGGTGTCGAGTACGCCGCTGAGCCGGTCTCCCGCGACCAGTACATTGCCGGGAATCAAGTCACCATGGCTCATCACGTCGGCACCCGTGCGTGGCACCTCCCGAAAGTGGCTCCACGCCTGGCGCAGCCGGGGCACGTCGAGCAGCCCCTTGCTCTCCTCGAAGCACTTCGCCATCCAATCGTCGTGGTGAGCGAGAACGCCGCCACGACCCTCGCCGCTGAAGAGCCGCCCCCGCGTCTCGGCCTCCCGGAGGGCCGCGATGAAGGCCGCGAGGTCCTCGGCGAAAGCGTCCGACCCACTCGGGTCGGCATCAGAGGCGACCTTTCCCGGCAGCCATGTCTGGACCGACCACGGCATGGGGTAACCCGCTCCAGGCTTTCCCAGGGCGACGGGTTCCGGGGCGGGGAACCGGGACACCTGTGCCAGCTCCGCGCTCGCCTGGGCTTCCTGTTCCAGAACCGCCAGCGCCTCGGCGGCATCGGCCAGACGCAGTGGGAAACGCGCTGAGAGGTCGTTCCCGATGCGGAAGATGGCGTTGACCGTCCCGGTCGACGAGACGAGTCGGATCGCCTCGCCGCTCCACCGAGGGAACTGTTCCTGGATCAAGGCCGCAACGATTTCGGTGGTCACGTCCACTTGGTCGTCGTGCATGGTCATCTCTCGCAAGCTCTTCCACCAGTCCAATGCGAAACGTCGGAAGCAGACCGGATCAACCGAGACGACAGCCAGTATTCACACGTCAGGGCCCAGACCAACTGAGATTTCTCACCGGATCACTTGAGACGGGACAGAGGCGTCGATGGCAGAGGGTTGTCATCCGAACAGTTCCGATATATCGTTGACGCATCGCGACAGATCAACGATGGAATGGAGTGATTGTGATGCGTACCCACGGATACGAGCGTGGACATGGACAGGACGGCCCCTCCCGGCGCGGCCGGGGTGGCCCTGACGGGCGGCGTGGGGCTTTCGGACCCTTCGGGCCCGGTGGACCGGGTGGTCCCGGCGGCCCCGGCTTCGGACCGGGCTTCGGTCCCGGCCCCTGGGGCGGACGAGGGCGCGGCGGCCCGCGGGGCGGCAGGGCGCGGCGCGGCGACGTGCGCGCGTCGATCCTCGCCCTCCTCAAGGACCGGTCGATGCACGGCTACGAGATGATCCAGGAGATCGCCGAGCGCAGCGGCGGCGCGTGGAAGCCGAGCCCCGGCTCGGTCTACCCCACCCTGCAACTGCTGGAGGACGAGGGCCTGATCGTCAGTGAGTCGGAGGGCGGCAAGAAGCTGTTCGCCCTCACCGAGGCCGGCCGTACAGCGGCCGAAGAGGGCCCGGACGCCCCCTGGGAAGAGGCTTCCCGAGGGGTCGACTGGGAGGCTCTCAGTGAGATCCGCCAGGCCGGCTTCGGTCTGATGGAGGCCTTCGGCCAGGTCTGGAAGACCGGCAGCAAGGAGCAGCGCGAGAAGGCGCTGACCGTCATCAACGACGCCCGCAAGAAGCTGTACCTGATTCTGGCCGACGAGGACTGATGTCCTCGGGGTCGGAAGAGGTGGCAGGTCAAGGCGCCTCACGGAACTTCCGTGGGGCGCCTTCCCTGTGCGCGTTCCCGTTCCTGCGGTGCCCCGGCGCGTTCCTCAGGCCACCAGCCCGGCCAGTTTGCGCAGCGACTCGTTCAGGGCAGCCGTACCCGAGTCCTTCAGTTTGCCCGCCATCAACGACACCGCCGCCCCCGTGAACTCGCCGTCGATGCGGACCGTCGTGGCGTCGCCGTCGGGTGTGAGCGTGTAGCGCGTGGCGACGTTCACGGCCATCGGGCCCTTGCCGCGGATGGCGAAGACCCGGGCCGGATCCAACTCCTCGATGGTCCACTCGACTTCGGCCGGGAAGCCCATCAGCTTCATGTTCTCCTGGAAGGTCCCGCCCACTGCGAGGACTTCCGGGCCGCCCTTGGGGAAGTTGGTGTGGGTCGCGTTCCACTCGCCGTACGCGGACCAGTCCGTGAGTTGAGTCCACACCTTCTCGGCCGGAGCCTCGATGCGTGCCTCCGCGCTGATTTCGGCCATGCGACCACCTCTTCGTATCGGGCTACGGTGTCGCGGAACGTAGCCGCAGGGCGCGCAACATTCAATACTGATGAACCGTCAGAAATTGTGTACGTGGCCCGAGTTGCGCGGTTCAGCTCACCCGTCGTATGACGGCCGCGTCGAACAGGTCCCACGCGCGTGGGTGGGCGCTCTCGTCGTGGCAGTGCCACGCGTCCCAGAACAGGTCGGCGAGCAGTGCGTCCTCCGGGGCGTACACCCGGTACACGTACTGCCTGCCGTCAACCGCCGGCAATGCCACCAGCCAGCACCTGCTCTCCACGTTCGCGAAAGACGTACGCCGGGTGCAGCGCGGTTGCGCACGGGGCGCGCGGCAGGGAGGCGCGCGCCTCTCGGGGTCGCGGCGCGTGATCTCATCCGTAAGGAGGAGATTCCGTCGGCCCGGGTCCACTCTGCGTGGGACGCCGAAATGCTTCCCTCCGGGGATGCCCTCGATGCAGGGGACTGATGGGGTAAGAGTGTGCAACCCCGTATCCCCAGGCAGTCGGCCCGCGAGCAAGGAATCCACCGCGCGGACAACGATGCCAGGCTCAGTGCAGAGCTGGCAGCGGTGGTCGCCGGTGCCCGCCGCCGGGCCCTGCGGGACGGGGACCGGCAGATCGACACGGCCCACCTGCTGCACAGCCTCCTGGAGTCGGACCCCGAGGCACGCGCCGTCTTCGGCGACGGCCCGCAGATCGCCCGACTCCTCGGCTACCTCGTGCAACGCAGCATCGGCTACGGCCTCCGCTGGCAGGGCACGGTCGAGGACTCCGGCGCGATCCCCGTGATCCCCGCGGCGGAAGGCTGGTCGCCCCTGGCCGCGGACGCCCTGGAATACGCCTGCGAGCGCGCCGAACACCGCGACGGCGACCTGGCCGGCGGCATCGACCTCCTCGCTGCGATCGTCGCGGACCCCGAGTCCCGCGCGGTCGAGGTCCTCCACCGCGCGGGCATCGATTCCCCCGAGGTGCTGGTCTGGATCGAGGGCCGCCCAGGGGAGTACGTCGGGGGCGCCGAGACGGGTTGCTGAGCGGACCGGCGGTGTGTGGGCAGGGTTCCGGTCGGGATGACGTGCTGGGGGTCCACGCCCTGAGACAGGAGTCAACAGGGGTGACGCTCATGTCATCCCCTGTCATCATGTGCCCGTGCATACGTCTGAGAGCAGTGCGGTCGGAGGGGGCAGTGGCAAGGGCGTCGGGCTGGGTCTGGCGCTCGGGTCCGCGTTGGCCTTCGGGGGATCCGGGGTCGCGGCGAAGCCGCTGATCGAGGCCGGGCTCGACCCGCTGCACGTGGTGTGGCTGCGCGTGGCCGGCGCGGCCCTCGTGATGCTGCCCCTCGCCGTACGGCACCGCGCGCTCGTGTACCGCCGCCCCGCGCTGCTCCTCGGGTTCGGGCTGCTCGCCGTGGCCGGAGTCCAGGCCTGCTACTTCGCCGCGATCTCCCGCATACCCGTCGGGGTCGCCCTCCTCGTGGAGTACCTCGCACCCGCTCTCGTGCTCGGCTGGGTGCGGTTCGTGCAGCGGCGTCCGGTCACCCGTGCCGCCGCGCTCGGGGTGGTCCTCGCGGCCGGCGGACTCGCCTGCGTCGTCGAGGTGTGGGCGGGCCTGAGCTTCGATGCCGTGGGACTGCTGCTCGCGCTCGGTGCCGCCTGCTGTCAGGTCGGCTATTTCGTCCTGTCCGACCAGGGCAGCGACGCCGGCGCCGAGGCCCCCGACCCGCTCGGCGTGATCGCGTACGGCCTGCTCGTCGGCGCCCTAGTGCTGACCGCCGTGGCCCGCCCGTGGACCATGGACTGGTCGATCCTCAAGGGCGACGCCGACATGAACGGCACCCCGGTCCCGGCCGCCCTCCTGCTCGCCTGGATCGTGCTGATCGCCACGGTCCTGGCGTACGTCACCGGAGTCGTCTCCGTCCGCCGCCTCTCCCCCCAGGTCGCGGGTGTCGTGGCCTGCCTCGAAGCGGTCATCGCGACCGTCCTGGCCTGGGTCCTGCTCGGCGAACACCTCTCCGCACCGCAGATCGTCGGAGGAGCGGTGGTCCTGCTGGGCGCCTTCATCGCGCAGTCCTCGGCACCCACGAAGGGCTCCGAGGAACCGGTGGCCAGCGGCGGCCCCGAAAGGGAGTTGTCCCGCCGCGGAACGGCCGCCTGAGCGTCGTAGGACCGGCCGTCCGAGCGTCGTAGGACCGGGTGTCCGAGCGTTGTACGAGCGGGTGTCCGCCGCCCTGCGACCGGACGGGTGGCACACGGTTCGCCGCTGGGTGAACCGGTCCGCAGCGTTGCCGAAGTCAGCTCGGCCGCCGACGGGCCTGCCTCATCTCGCGGTCGACGGCCCAGGCGTCGGCGACCGGACCGATGTGGCCGAGCTTGTCGGGATTGATCACCGCGCGGATGGACTGGATCTGTCCGTCCAGCACGTCGAGGGCCAGGGTGTGGAGCACCCTGCCGTCACGGTCGCGGAAGATCGCGCCGGGCTGGCCGTTGAGCTCGTGCGGCTCGAACGACACGTCGATCCGGATCAGCCAGGGGAAGACCGTGCCCAGCACCCGGGCCACGTTCTGCGCACCCACGACCGCCTTCGCCAGCTGCGGTGCCTTTCCTCCGCCGTCCCCGACGAACTGCACATCGGCGGCGAGCAGTTCCCGCAGCCCGCCCACATCGCCGTCCTTCAGCGCGGCGAAGAACCGCGTCGCCAGCTCCTGCCGCTCCTGACGATCCGCTTCGAACCGGGGCCGCCCGGCCTCCATGTGCCGCCGTGCCCGCACCAGCAGCTGTCGGCACGCCGCCTCCGAACGCCCCACCGCCGTGGCGATCTCGTCGAACCCGAAGGCGAACACCTCGCGCAGCACGAACACCGCCCGCTCCAGCGGACTGAGCCGCTCCAGCACCAGCAGCGCCGCCATCGAGACCGAGTCGGCCAGCTCCATCGACTGGGCAGGATCCTGATACGGATCGCTCAGCAGCGGCTCGGGGAACCACGGGCCGACGTACTCCTCCCGCCGTACCCGCGCGGAACGCAGCACGTCGATCGCGATCCGGGTCACCACGGCCGAGAGGTAGGACTTGGTCGACGTGGGCAGGGTCGCCGTGCCGTCGAACCGCAGCCAGGTCTCCTGCACCGCGTCCTCGGCCTCGCCCACGCTGCCCAGAATCCGATAGGCGATCGAGAACAGCAGCGGCCGCAGCTCCTCGAACTCCTCGACCTTGCTCACGCCGAATCCCCCTCCCTCGGCCGGAGCCGTGTCCCGTGCCGATACCCGTGTGTGGTTCAGCCGAACAGTCCGGGCTCGTAGTCGCCGGCGCACGGCTGCCGGGTGATGACGTTCAACCGGTTCACCGAGTTCATGAAGGAGACCAGGATGACCAGGGTGGTGAGCTGTTCCTCGTCGTAGTGCTTGGCGGCGTGCGCCCACACGTCGTCGCTCACCCCACCGGCCCCGTCGGCGACCCGGGTGCCCTCCTCCGCCAGCTCCAGCGCGGCCCGTTCGGCCTCGGTGAAGACGGTGGCCTCGCGCCACGCCGCGACCAGGTTCAGCCGCACCGTGGTCTCGCCCGCCGCGGCGGCCTCCTTGGTGTGCATGTCGACGCAGACGGCGCAGCCGTTGATCTGGCTCACGCGCAGTGCCACCAGCTCCTGCGTCACGGTCGGCAGCGGCGAACCCTTGAGCGTCCTGCCCACCGACATGAACTGCTTGGCGGCCTTACTGGCGATCGGGCTGGCGAGGTAGTTCAGTCGCGCTTCCATGGCGTGCTCCTCCGCGTGGTGTTCATCGGCTACACCCCCGAGACGAGGTGGCCCGGCCTCCTGTGACATGAGCGAAAGTGACCTGCGTCTCCCGGCCGTCGGCCCTTAGGCCGGCCGCTATGCACGCGAACGCACTCGTTCTTCCGCCGCCCGCCGCCTGAGGCGGGCTCTCCGGAATCCACGCCCGGCACCGCCGGGCGGAACGGTGCTGCCCGCAGAGAAGTCCACGGACCCCGCCGACAGGGGCTCCTCGTCGCACTTCTGCACCTCTGCGGAGACCACTCGTGTCGAACACCGCTCTCGGCCTGCCCGTCGGGCGAGGCCTGCTCTACCTGACCATCGCCGGAGTCACCTGGGGCACCGCGGGCGCGGCCGCCTCCCTGGTCTACCGGGCCAGTGGCCTCGGCCCCCTCGCCCTGTCCTTCCGGCGCTGCGCGGCCGGTTTCGTCGTGCTGCTCGCCGTCCGCCGCGTTCGACGGTCGCGGGTCCGCCCCGCCGCCGTATCGGAACCACTCGGCCGCAAGGCCCTGCGGACCGTGACGACCGGCCTCGGGCCGGCCGTCTTCCAGACGGCCTACTTCGCGGCCGTCGAGGCCACCGGGCTGGCCGTGGCGACCGTCGTCGCGCTCGGCGCAGGACCCGTCCTCGTCGCGCTCGTAGCCCGGCTGACCTTGAGGGAGCCGCTCGGTGTCGGCGGCACGGTCGCCGTGGGCGGGGCGCTCACCGGGCTCGCGGTCCTGTCCCTGGGCCAGGCCGCGACCGTACGTCCGTCGGGCGTCCTGCTCGCGCTCGTCTCGGCGGCCGGCGGCTCGGCCATGACCCTGCTGACCCGACGACGGGGACGCGACGGCGGAACCGACGCATCCGCCACGGCCGTCCGGACGTTCGCCGTCACCAGCCTGTGCCTGCTGCCGTTCGCCCTGGCCGAGGGGCTGGTACCGCACACCGCCCAGCCGGGCCGGGTGCTGTGGCTCCTCGCGTGCATCGCGACGGTCCCGACAGCCCTCGCCTACGCGCTCTACTTCGCGGCCGCGGCCGTCGTACGGTCCGCCACCGTCTCCGTGATCACGCTCCTCGAACCGGTGAGCGCGGCCGTCCTCGCCGTCGTCCTGCTCGGCGAACCGCTGACCCCCACGACACTGGCCGGCACCCTGCTGATGCTCGCCTCGGTCGCGGGACTCGCGGTGACGGAGGCGCGCGGGGCGGTGGCCGACGAACAAGGCCTAGTGTGACGGGAGTTCCGTTCCTCAGCCCTCGCGCCGCCGCCGCAGCAAGTGCTCCCGAGCCACCGCGACCCGAGGACCGCCCCGCTCCACGAGCCCCGCCGCGATACGGTCCTGGACCTCGGCCGACCGCTTGCCCGCGTACTTGAACTTCGCGCGTACGCCGGTCACTTCGAGCCGCACCACCCGGATACCGGACAGCAGCCGTCCGTACGGCGCCTCGCTCGCCGTGACGGTCGAGGAGCCGCCCTCGGGCTGGAAGTGGTCGACCTGGTGGTTGAGCAGGGGCGCCATCTCGGCGGGGTCGTCCACCAGGCGGGCGGTACAACGGAGTTGGACCGCCGCGTAGAAGCTGGTCGGTACACCGTGCTCGGCCGGGCCGTCCGGTTCCGCCTGCCAGGGGCCGGGGACGTAGACGTAGTCGTCGACGACGCTCAGGACCACCTGCGGGGCTGCCTCCAGCGCGCGCAACAGGGGGTTGGGGCGGGCGAGATGGGTGATCGCCTCGCCGCGCTCGGGGTCGTAGGCGAAGTGGAGGGGCTGGACGAACGGGGATTCGCCGGAAGGGCCGTTGACGGCCAGCTGGCCGAAGTCGTGGGCGGCGAGCCAGTGTTGCCACTCCGTGTCGTCCTGGGGTGCGTCCCAGGGGTGGATGAGCATTACAACGCCGCCAGATAGGAGGGGAGTTCGGTGCCCGGGGCCAGGTCGTCGTTCGGGAGCGGGGCCCCGTAGGCGGGCTGGAGGGGGAGCACGCCGGCCCAGTGGGGGAGGTCCAGGTCCTCGGGGTCGTCGTTCGCGCCGCCGGTGCGGAGCTTCGCGGAGACCTCGTCGAGGTCGAGGCGGATCACCATCGTGGCGGCGAGTTCCTTCTTGTTCGCGGGCCGCGAGTCCGCCGACCGGCCCGGCACGACATGGTCGACCAGCGCGTCCAGCGCCGTCCGCTTCTCCTCGGGGTCCGTCACCTGGTGGGCGATGCCGTGCACCACCACGGAGCGGTAGTTGATCGAGTGGTGGAACGCGGAACGGGCCAGCACCAGGCCGTCGACGTGCGTGACCGTCAGGCACACCGGCAGCCCCGGATCGGCCTGACCCGTCATCCGCAGCGGGCGCGCGCCCGTCGACCCGTGCACGTACAGCCGCTCGCCGACCCGCCCGTACAGCGTCGGCAGCACGACCGGCACGCCGTCGCGCACGAACCCGAGGTGGCAGACGTAGGCGTCGTCGAGTATCGCGTGGACGAGGTCCTTGTCGTACGACGCCCGGTCCGCGGAGCGCGTGGGGACGGTCCGGTCGGTCGGCGTGTAGGCGGCGGGCTGCGACGTCGGCTGCGAGGTGGTCCCCTGCATGGTGCTCTCCATTGGTGTGTTCGCTGTCCGGGGCGTGGCGCCTGGTTGCCATTAATATTGCACTAGTGCATAGTGTGCTTTGTGCTAGAAGGATATCGGATCGAAGGGCGACGCGCAGCAGACATCGCGGCGGACGTCGAGCGTGCGGTGGGTTCGGGAGAGCTGGAGCCCGGGCAACTGCTGCCGCCCATGCGGGAGTTGGCGGTCGAGCTGGGGGTGAACCCGAATACGGTCGCGGCCGCGTACCGGACGCTGCGGGAGCGCGGGGTCATCGAGACCGCCGGGCGCCGGGGCAGCCGGGTGCGCCCCAAACCGGCCACGACCGGGCGCGAGCACATCCGGGTGGACGTACCGGCGGGGGTGCGCGACGTGTCCCACGGCAACCCGGATCCGGCGCAACTGCCCTCCCTGGCAGGGGCGTTCACCTTCGCCGCCGAGCAGTCCGACCGGGAACCGGTCATGTACGGCGACGACCCGGTCGAGCCGGAACTGGCACGCATCGCCCGGGCCGAGTTGGACGCGGACGGGGTACCGGCCGGCACCGTGGCCGTCACCTCCGGCTCCCTGGACGCCATCGAACGCGTCCTGACCGCCCACCTGAAGCCCGGGGACACCGTCGCCGTGGAGGACCCTGGGTGGGGCAGCCTGCTCGACCTCGTGCCGGCGCTCGGGCTGCGCGTGACCCCCGTCCGCGTCGACGACGAGGGGCCGCTCCCCGACGATGTGTGCGCCGCGCTGGAGTCCGGCGCGCGGGCCCTGATCGTCACCGACCGGGCGCAGAACCCCACCGGAGCCGTGGTGAGCGCCACGCGTGCGCGTGCGCTGCGTTCCGCGCTCCGCCGCCACCCGGAGACCCTGCTGATCGAGGACGACCACGGCCACGGCATCGTCGACCAGCCCCTGCACCCCCTGGCCGGCACCACCCGCACCTGGGCCTTCGTCCGCTCGGTCGCCAAGGCCTACGGCCCGGATCTACGGCTCGCCGTGCTCACCGGCGACGCCGTCACCCTCGACCGCGTCCGCGGCCGCCAACGGCTGGGACCGGGCTGGGTCAGCCGCATCGCCCAGCGGGCCGTGGCCCGGCTGTGGGCCGACGGCGCCGTGGACACGCCGGCGGTGGCGTCCGCGTACGGTGCCCGCCGCGACGCGCTGATCGCCGCCCTCGCCGAACGCGGGGTCGCGGCGTACGGCACCAGCGGCCTCAACGTGTGGATCCCGGTACCGGACGAGACCGGCGCGGTCTCCCGCCTCCTCCACGCCGGCTGGGCCGTGGCCCCGGGCGCGCGCTTCCGCCTGAGCGCACCCCCGGGTATCCGCATCACCGTCTCGACGCTGACGGCCGACGAGACCGGACCGCTCGCGGAGGCGATCGCTTCCGCCAGCGGCCCGGCACCGGTTCGCGGCTACGTCTGACGCTGGTCTGCTGGCGCGTCGGGGACGAGGCGCATACGCGTCGGCCGGGCTGCGGCCCTTGCCGCTCGCTGCCGCCCGCTTCCGCCTGAGCGCGCCCCCAGGGGGCCGACGCCGGTTCGCGGCTGCGTCTGAGGCTTCGCGGGCACCTACGTCCCCTCGCCCGCCCTGCGTCAGCTACCGCTTCCCTCTCGGCCGCACCTGCGTGAGCGCCGCCCCCGCCAGCACGATCACCGCCCCGACCGGCGTCGACCAGGTCAACGACTCGCCCAGGATCGCGACGCCCGCCGACGTGGCGATGACCGGGATGAAGTACGTGACCATCTGCGCGGTGGTGGGGCCGACTTCGGCGACCAGGCCGTACTGGAGGAGGACGGCGAGCCCCGTGCCCAGGGCCCCCAGCGCGGCGACCGCCAGCAGCGGGAGGACCGGGAAGCGGGCCGGCACGGAGGTGAACAGCGGGGTGATGACGGCCAGTTGGAGCGTGGCCAGCAGCAACTGGGCGCCCGTCAGCGAGAGATGCGACCCACCGGTGCCCGCCAGTGTGCGGCGGACGTGGATCCAGCCGATCGGATAGCTGAGCGAGGCCAGCAGAGCCAGCGCCGTGCCCGTGGCGTCCAGGCCGCTGAAGCCCTGCCAGGCGCCCAGGACCGTCAGGACGCCCAGGAAGCCCAGGCCCAGGCCGGCCACGCGGACGCGGGTCGGGCGGTCCTCGGAGAGGGCGACCAGGGACAGGGCCATGCCCCACAGCGGCGAGGTCGCGTTGCAGATGCCCGCGAGCGTCGACGGGATCGTCAGCTCCGCGTAGGCGAAGAGGGAGAACGGCAGGGCGTTGAGCAAGAACGCGGCAACCGCCAGGTGCGCCCACGTGCGCGCGCCGCGCGGCAGCCGCTCGCGCTTCACCGCCATCGCCGCCGCGAGCACCGCCGTCCCGAACAGCAGCCGCCCGAACGTGACTTGGAAGGGCGCGTAGCCGTGTGTGCCCACCTTGATGAGCAGGAAGCTGAAGCCCCAGATCAGGGAGAGCGCCCCGAAGCGCAGCCGCCAGTCGAGCGCGCGGCGGGGGAGGGGAGTGGCGGTGTCCCGGGCCTGCTTCCGGGTGGCGGCGGTGGTCGCGGCGGTGCTCATGAGTACCAAGATCCCGGCCCTGACCTCGTAGCACAAGCGAGTTTTCGCGCCGGTTATCTCGTAGTATCGCTTACATGTTGAATCTGGAGCGCCTGCGCACCCTGGACGCCCTCGCCCGGCACGGCTCGGTCAGCGGTGCGGCCGAGGGGCTGCATGTGACGA
This sequence comes from Streptomyces sp. NPDC058469, assembly GCF_042721125.1. NCBI lineage: Bacteria > Bacillati > Actinomycetota > Actinomycetes > Kitasatosporales > Streptomycetaceae > Streptomyces > Streptomyces sp. NPDC058469. Next base: position 30,091 of record NZ_JBHXME010000062.1, on the reverse strand, counting down.
CCTCGGCCGTGTCGCAGCAGATGTCCAAGCTGGAGCGGGAGGTGGGGCAGCAGCTGCTCGCCAAGAACGGGCGGGGGGTGCGGCTCACCGATGCCGGCCGGCTGCTCGCGGAGCACGCGGGCCGCATCCTGTCCCAGGTAGAGCTGGCCCAGGCGGACCTGGAGGCCCAACGTGGGCAGGTGGTCGGCGAGTTGAGGCTCTCCGCGTTCCCGACGGCCGCCCGAGGCCTGTTCCCCGCCGCGCTCGCCGCCCTGCGCGCCCGGCACCCCGCGCTGCGCGTCCGCTCCACGGAACAGGAGCCGGAGAGCGGCATCGCGGGCGTCGTGCGCGGCGATCTCGACCTCGCCGTCGTCCTCGACTGGTACAACAAGCCGATGCCGCTCCCGGACGGCCTGGTCAAGGCGCCGATCCTGGACGACCCCGCCGACGTGGCGATGCCGGCCGCCCATCCGCTGGCGGGGCGCGACGAGGTGGACCTCGGGGAGTTCGCCGACGACGAGTGGATCACCTGGGCCGAGGGCGAGTTCTGCCACGAGTGGCTGATGTTCACCCTGCGCTCCCGGGGCATCGAACCGATCATCGGCCACCGCGCCGCCGAGACCCACACCCAACTGGGCCTGGTCGCCGCCGGGTTGGGCGTGTGCATCGCACCGCTGCTGGGCCGCAACCCGATGCCCGCCGGAGTCGTCACCGTCCCGCTGAAGCAACGGGTGCGCCGGCATGTCTACGTCGTCTGGCGCGCCGACGCCGACCGCCGCCCGTCCATCCGCGCGGCGGTCGAGGCGCTCCAGGCGGCGGCCGAGACCGTCGGCTGATAGGGGATGGCTGATAGGGGAAAGGGGGCTGGGCGACTGTGAAAGGAGCCGGGCAACTGCCTTACAGCGCCGCCAACTTGCGGAAGTCCCAGGAGGCGAGCGTGTCCGGTGTCAGCCGTACCCACGCGTGCCTGCCGTCGTACGGCATCGCGTCGAGGCCGAAGTTCTTCTGCGCGAACAGCTTCTCCACGGCGACGAGTTCGGGCTGCGGCTCGCCCGTGCGCGGGGCCTCGCCCACGAACTCGACGGTCCCGGACAGCTCGACGCCCCGCAACTCGTCGTAGGCGTGCCCGCCGTCGATCACCACCGCGACGCGCGGGTCGCGGCGCAGGTCGGCCCAGCGCTTGCTGCGCGTGATCGAGTACAGCCACAGCGAAGTGCCGTCCCAGGCGAACCAGAGGGGGCTGACGTGCGGGGCCCCGTCCGCGGAGGTGGTCGCGACGCGGCAGGTGGCCTCGGTGGTGAGGAACTCGTCCAGTTCCTCGGGTGTCATCATGATCTTCCGGCCTCGGCGCTGAGTGGCGGTCATGCGATCCCCTTCGGCTACGGCACGAGCGGCGGGAAGCCGCTTCTGACGGTACGTCAGAAGTCTGGCCGGAGGAGCGCCGGCCGTCTTCCCTCCGCACGCGATGCTCGTTACTGTCACCCGCCCCGGCCGTCGACGACAAGGGAGAGCCATGCCGTCGCACGAACAACTCAGTGAGATCCTCGACACGGTGAGCACCGTGCTGCTGACCGTCGAGTGCCAGCAGGGGGTGGTCGGCCCGGACAGCGCGCTGCCCGAACTCGCCCTCGCGGCACGCTCGTCGGGCGCGCTGGCGAATGTCGCCCGCCTGGTCGCCGCCGCGCACGAGAGCGGGGTCCAGGTGATCCACGCGATCGCCGAGCGCCGCCCGGACGGGCGAGGCGCGAACCACAACGCCCGCCTGTTCCGCGCCGCCGAACGCCTGCCCGTACAGCAGCTGTCGGGCACCACGGCGGTGCGCGTGGCGCCCCCGATAGAGGTCGCCGAGGAGGATTTCGTCGTACGACGGCTGCACGGTCTGTCGCCGATCCAGGGCACCGACGTCGACGCACTGCTGCGCAACCTGGGCTGCCGCACACTGATCGTCACCGGCGTCTCGGCCAACGTGGCCATTCCCAACGCGGTGTTCGACGCCGTCAACCGCGGCTACACCGTCGTCGTCCCCAGGGACGCCATCGCGGGGGTGCCCGCTGACTACACCCCCGCGATGATCCGCAACACCCTCGCATTGGTCGCTATGGTCGCGACCACGGACGAGGTGCTGGGCTGCCTCAAACGACCGCGCAGAGCGGGCCGCGGCTGACCCTCAGGCCAGTGAGCCGACGCTCACGCCAGCGTGATCGAGTCCCCGGAGACGGTGATCTGCTCGGCGGGCAGCGCCTGGGTCGCGGGACCCTTCTTCACGCTGCCGTCCGTGACGGAGAACTCGCTCTTGTGGCAGGGGCAGGTGATGACGCCGTTGCTGATGCTGCTCACCGCACAGCCCTGGTGGGTGCACTTCGACGAGAACGCCTTGTAGGTGCCCGCCGTCGGCTGGGTGACCACCACGCCCTTGCTGGCGAAGATCTTGCCGCCGCCCTCGGGGATGTCGGAGGTTTTCGCCAGCTCGGTGCCACCCGCGTCACCCTGGGCGGTGGACGCGCCGGACGTGCTGGTGGAGCCCGAGGTGTCCGAGGAACTCGAGGTACCCGACGACGAGTCGTCGCCGGACGAGCACGCGGTCAGCGCGACGGCGAGTCCCGCCGCACCGACCGTCGCCAACGCGGTGCGGCGGGACGGCGCTGTAACGGGTTCGAACGATTCGCTGGTCATGCTGACGTTCCTTCCATGGGAAGCATGTGTGAGTCTGCAAAGGGGTACGAGGTGCGGGCGACCGTCGTTCAGACGGTGTCGAGAGCTTGGCCCTATCGAGATCAGGAACACGTAAAACGTCCCTGTCGTTCCGCTGTCGACCGCGCATAAGCCCTGACCAGGAGCCAGTAACCCTGACCGGGCACCAGTAATCTGGGGCGATGCTCAAAGAAGTCATCGCGACCCGCTACATCACGCCTCTGCGAGAGGGCGGCTCGCTGCCGGGACTCGTCGAGGGCGACGACTTCGGGACCTACGTCCTGAAGTTCAGCGGCGCGGGGCAGGGCCGCAAGACGCTCGTCGCCGAGGTCGTCGTGGGGGAGCTGGCCCGACGGCTGGGCTTTCGCGTGCCCCGCCTGGTGACCCTCGACCTCGATCCCGTGCTCGGCCTCGGTGAACCCGACCAGCAGGTCCAGGAACTGCTGAAGTCCAGCGGCGGCACCAACCTCGGCATGGACTTCCTGTCCGGCGCGCTCGGCTTCGACCCGCTCGCCTTCTCGGTGAGCCCCGAGGAGGCCGGCCGGATCGTCTGGTTCGACGCGCTGGTCAACAACGTCGACCGCTCCTGGCGCAACCCCAACCTGCTGATGTGGCACGGCGACCTGTGGCTCATCGACCACGGCGCCACCATGATCTGGCACCACAACTGGCCCGGCGCCCAGACCTCCGCCGCCCGCCCCTACGACGCCGCCGACCACGCCCTCGCCCGCTTCACCCCCGACGTGGCGACCGCCGCCGCCGACTTGGCCCCGCGCGTCACCGAGGAGCTCCTCGCCGAGGTCACCGCCGAGATCCCCGACGCGTGGCTGACCGGCGAACCCGGCTTCGACACCCCCGACCTCCTCCGTGAGGCGTACGCGGCACCCCTCCTCGCGCGCGTGCCCTTCATCCACGAGCGCATCAAGGGACTCCAGTGACCGAGCGCCACATCATCCGCCCGAGCGAGGCGAACACCCGGGACGTCTTCGAGTACGCCCTCCTCCGGGTCGTACCGCGGGTCGAGCGCGGTGAGTGCATCAACGTCGGAGTGCTCGTCTACTGCCGCGCCCAGTCCTACGTCGGCGCCCGCACCCATCTGGACGAGGCGCGGCTGCTCGCTCTCGACCCGGCCGCCGATGTGGCCGGAATCCGGGCCGCGCTGGGGGCCGTGGAAGACGTGTGCGCGGGTGGTGCGGCGGCCGGGCAGGCGGCGGCGGACGATGCCGGGCGGCGGTTCCGGTGGCTGATCGCACCGCGGTCCACTGTGGTGCAGCCGGGGCCCGTGCACACCGGTCTCACCGTCGATCCGGCGGCCGAGGCGCAGCGCCTGCTGGACCTGCTGGTGAGGTAATGGATCACACCCGGCCGCGCGCACGTTGACACCGCGTGCCAGGGCTTCTAGCGTCACGTCTGCCGAAGGTACTAAGCGGTCGCTCACCGGCGGGCCGCAAGGGCGAGAGTTTCTCAAGGGCGAGGAGAACCAGCAATGTCCACCACTGAGCAGCGGGTCGCGATTGTCACCGGCGGGGCGCGGGGCATCGGCGCCGCCACCGCCGTACGCCTCGCGGCCGAGGGCCGTGCGGTCGCCGTGATCGACCTCGACGAGGCCGCCTGCAAGGACACCGTGGAGAAGATCACCGCGGCCGGCGGCAGGGCCCTCGCGGTCGGCGCCGACGTCTCCGACGAGGCGCAGGTCGAGGCCGCCATCGTGCGGATCGTCGCGGAGCTGGGCGCGCCGACGATCCTCGTCAACAACGCGGGCGTGCTCCGCGACAACCTTCTCTTCAAGATGAGCGTCGCCGACTGGGACACCGTCCTGGGTGTGCACCTGCGCGGCTCGTTCCTGATGACCAAGGCCGTCCAGAAGCACATGGTCGACGCGGGCTTCGGCCGCATCGTCAACCTCTCCTCGTCCTCCGCCCTCGGCAACCGCGGCCAGGCCAACTACTCCGCCGCCAAGGCCGGTCTGCAGGGCTTCACCAAGACCCTCGCCATCGAACTCGGCAAGTTCGGCGTCACGGCCAACGCCGTCGCCCCCGGCTTCATCGCCACCGACATGACCGCCGCGACCGCCGCCCGTGTCGGCATGGGCTTCGACGACTTCAAGGCCGCGGCCGCCACCCAGATCCCGGTGCAGCGCGTCGGCGAGCCCGACGACATCGCCAACGCCGTCGCCTTCTTCACGAACGAGGCGGCCGGTTTCGTCTCCGGCCAGGTGCTGTACGTCGCCGGCGGACCGCTCAACTAGGGAACACGGAACCATGACTGAACTCCCCGAACTCTCCGGCAAGGTCGCCGTCATCACCGGCGCCAGCCGCGGCATCGGCTACGGCGTCGCCGAGGCGCTGCTCGCGCGCGGCGACCGGGTCTGCATCACCGGCCGCAGCGAGGACGCCCTCAAGGAGGCCGTCGTGGCCCTCGGCGCCGAGCGCGTCATCGGCGTCGCAGGCAAGGCCCACGACGAGGCCCACCAGGCCGTCGTCGTCGAGCGCACGATGGAGGCCTTCGGCCGCGTCGACTTCCTGGTCAACAACGCCGGTACGAACCCGGTGTTCGGCCCGATCGCCGACCTCGACCTCAACGTCGCCCGCAAGGTCTTCGAGACCAACGTCGTCTCGGCGCTCGGCTTCGCCCAGAAGACCTGGCACGCCTGGCAGAAGGACAACGGCGGCGCCATCGTCAACATCGCCTCACTCGCCGGCGTCTCCGCCTCGCCGTTCATCGGCGCGTACGGCGTCAGCAAGGCCGCGATGATCAACCTGACGCTCCAGCTGGCGCACGAGTTCGCGCCCGGCGTACGGGTCAACTCGATCGCCCCGGCGGTCGTGAAGACCAAGTTCGCCGCCGCCCTGTACGAGGGCCGCGAGGCGGAGGCCGCCGCCTCCTACCCGCTGGCCCGGCTCGGCGTGCCGTCCGACATCGGCGGCGCCGCCGCGTTCCTGACCTCGGACCAGTCCGACTGGATCACCGGCCAGACCCTCGTCGTCGACGGCGGCATCCTCCTGAACGCCGGAGTCGGCTGACCGACCCGTCCGGGCGCCGATTTCTTTGCTGTTCCCTTGACGGAATCGGCGCCCGTGTCGAGACATAAAACGCGCACAGCAGAATGACAACGTCGTCATAAAAACGCTGCTCAACAGCCCCGTCCGAACCGGCTTTTCCCGGCGGGGCACTGCGGTATGGTCTGCCGACCCTTGGTACGGCGGATCGAGGAGCGTGCGCGTGTTCAACCGGAACCGAGGCCTGCGGGCAGGCGTGGCGATCGCGTCGATATCCCTGGCGGCCGGATGCGGTGTGTTCTCGGACGGGAATTCCGACGACCGGGGAGCCATCGTCGTCGGGACCACCAGCGCCCCCAGCACACTCGATCCCGCCGCCTCCTGGGACGGCTCCTGGGAGCTGTTCCGCAACATCTACCAGACGTTGCTCGCCTACCCGTCCGGCGCGACCACGCCCGAGCCGGACGCCGCCAAGAGCTGCCGCTTCACGGACAGTTCGAACACGACGTACCGCTGCGAACTCCGCGGGGACATGAAGTTCGCCGACGGCGACACCCTCGACGCCCGGGCCGTCAAGCACTCCATCGACCGGATCCGGCAGATCGACGTGTCGGGCGGACCCGCCGGTCTGCTGGGCAGCCTCGACCGGGTGCAGGTGCTCGGCGACCACGAGGTCGTCTTCCACCTCAACAAGCCCGACGCCACCTTCCCGTTCGTGCTCGCCACCCCGGCCATGTCGATCGTCGACCCCGACGACTACCCCGCGCACTCCCTGCGCAAGGACGGCAAGGTCTTCGGCTCCGGGCCGTACACACTGAAGTCGTACGACGACGGCAAACAGGCCCAACTGGTCCGCAACGACCACTACAAGGGCTTCGCCCGGCGCGAGAACAGCGCGGTGACGATCCGATACTTCCAGGACTCGGGCACCATGGTGAAGGCGCTGCGGGACGGGAAGGTCGACGTCACCTACCGCGGTCTCGGCGCCGACGACATCATCACCCTCCAGGGCCGCTCCTCGAAGAGCCTGCAACTGGTCGACGGCTCCGGCACCGACATCAACTACCTGGTGTTCAACCCCAAGGACCGATGGGCCGGGAACATCGCCGTCCGCAAGGCCGTCGCCCAGCTCGTCGACCGCGGGGCGATCACCCACAAGATCTACCGCGACACCGTGGACCCGCTCTATTCGATGGTCCCGAAGGGCCTCACCGGCCACACCACCGCCTTCTTCGACGACTTCGGAGACCCCAGCGTCCCCAAGGCACGCAAGCTCCTCACCGACGCGGGCATCAAGCAGCGCGTCCCGCTCACCCTCTGGTACACGACCGACCGCTACGGCTCCGGGACCGCCCTCGAATTCAGGGAACTCAAGCGGCAGTTGGACGACTCGGGGCTCTTCACGATCACCCTGAAGAGCCGCCCCTGGAAGACGTACGTGGCGGGCTACCAGAAGGGCGAGTACCCGGTGTTCGGGCGCGGCTGGTCCCCGGACTTCCCCGACGCCGACAACTTCATCGCGCCGTTCGTGGGGAAGCAGAACGCGCTCGGTACGCCCTATCCGTCGACCAGGATCACCGACGTACTGCTGCCCGAGTCCCGCCGGGAGAGCGACCGGGCCGACGTGGTCAAGGAGTTCGAGGACGCCCAGCAGGTCCTGGTGGACGACGCGCGGCTGCTGCCGCTGTGGCAGGGCCGGCAGTACGTGGCCGCGAGCGAGGACGTCTCCGGCGGGGAACAGGCCCTCGACCCGTCGACGATCATGATGATGTGGGAGCTGTACCGCAAGACCAGCTGGTGACACGGCTCTTGGCACCCGCTGTCAGTGGCCGCCTGTAGGTTCTGGGCATGGCAGCGACCGCACCTCGCGGTCGCTCCTCATCGCAGTCGCCGCACACGGTAAGGAAGTTGACGTGACCGACATCTCCATGCTCCCCGAGTCCTGGCGCGGGGTCCTGGGCGACGAGCTTCAGCAGCCCTACTTCAAGGAGCTGACCGAGTTCGTCGAGGAGGAGCGGGCGAAGGGTCCCGTCTACCCGCCGCGCGAGGAGGTCTTCGCCGCGCTGGAGGCGACGCCGTACGACCAGGTGAAGGTGCTGGTCCTCGGTCAGGACCCGTACCACGGCGAGGGCCAGGGTCACGGCCTGTGCTTCTCGGTCCGCCCCGGCGTGAGGACCCCGCCCTCCCTCCGGAACATCTACAAGGAGATGAAGGAGGAGCTGGACCTCCCGATCCCGGACAACGGCTATCTGATGCCGTGGGCCCAGCAGGGCGTCCTGCTACTCAACGCGGTGCTCACGGTCCGCTCCGGCGAGGCCAACTCGCACAAGGGCAAGGGCTGGGAGAGGTTCACGGACGCGGTGATCCGCGCGGTGGCCGACCGCCCCGACCCGGCGGTCTTCGTCCTCTGGGGCAACTACGCGCAGAAGAAGCTCCCCCTGATCGACGAGGAGCGCCACGTGGTGGTCAAGGGCGCGCACCCCTCCCCGCTCTCGGCCAAGAAGTTCTTCGGCTCCCACCCGTTCACCCAGATCGACGAGGCCGTCGCGAAGCAGGGCCACACCGCCATCGACTGGCGCATCCCGAACCTGGGCTGACCTCACCGGGGCCGGTCCGGGGCCGCCTGACGGGGATTGTCAGTGCCGCCGGTTAGCGTCGAGAGAGACAGTCAGGGTGGCTGGCGAGTGCGGAGGACGCGGTGGCGGAGCGACAGGAGCAGGCGGCGCCGGACGCTCTGCTGACGCGGATCGGGCAGATCGTCATGCTGCACCACGGCGGCGACCGCGAGGAGGCCCGGGACCGGCTGCTGGGCCTGTGGGCGGAGCTGGGCGAGGACGGCGACCCACTCCACCGCTGCACACTGGCCCACTACCTGGCCGACACCCAGGACGACCCGACCGACGAACTCGCCTGGGATCTGAGGGCGTTGTCGGCGGCGGACGAGCTGACGGACGGGCGGAGCACCGGGGGCGGGGGAGACCCCGTGGGCGTCGAGGACGTCGGTCAGGAGGGGGCGATCGCGATCCGCGCCTTCTACCCCTCCCTGCACCTCAACCTCGCCGCCGACTATGTGAAGCTCGACCGCCCGGACGCCGCCCGCACCCACCTCCGCCGTGCCCGCGACGCCTGCACCGTCCTCGCAGACGACGGCTACGGCAACGGGGTGCGGGCCGCGATCGGCCGGCTGGAGTTGCGGCTGGGTGACGGGGGCGGAGGCGCGGGCGGGAGCTGGGGGCCGCCGAGACAGCGGCCGTAGGGTCCCGTCGTGGCAGTCGGTCCAGCGGTCCCGCTCGTCTCAACGGCCGTACGTCTGGCCGCAGATGATCGACTGCGGGCTGTCCGACTTCCAGCCGCCGTACTTCTTGCCCAGCGCGCAGACGTCCTGCGTGTTCTTGGGGACCGACTTGACCACGTCGGGGATGTCGGCGCTCGGCTGCCGGGGGTGATGCGGCTTCGGGTGCGGATGGGAGTGGGGGTAAGAGTGGGGGTGCTGGTGTGAGCGGGGGACCGGTGCCTGGGCCGCCTGTGGGGGCGGGGCCGGTGCGTGGTGCGGCGGATGCGCGGCCGGTTTGGGGTGGTGGGACGGGTCGATGAGTTCCAGCGCCTCCCGCGCCGGGGCCTGTACGACCTGCGGCTCCGCGCTGCCATCCGGCCGCGGCACCGACGCCTGGGACGGTACGGCCGGGGGAGCGGGGGCCGCCGGCCGCTGGACCGTCACACAGCCGGAGAGGGCCGAGACAGCCACGGTGACCAGGAGCGTTGCGGTGGTCGTCGTTCGATGCACCCGCGCAACTCTGCTGGTTCCGGCCCCGTTTGGGACAGCGGACGGGCGGATGATGCCCCACACGGGTGATCTCCGCCCCCTTACGGACGGCGCGCGCCCGCTCCGGGTGACGTGACGTCAGTCGCCGGTGTTCCCGTCGATCCGCTCGCGGAGCAGGTCGGCGTGGCCGTTGTGCCGGGCGTACTCCTCGATCATGTGCGTGTGGATCCAGCGCAGGTTGAAGCGCTCGCCGGTGCGCCGGTGCTTGCCCACGGAGAGGTCGTCCAGGGCGAACCGGGCCGCGTGCTCGTTCGCCGCCTCGATCTCGGCCTGCCAGGTGGCGTACGCCTCCGCCCAGGTGTCCGCCTCGGTGAGGTGGAAATCGCCGTCCGGGTCCTCGTCGCTGTAGTAGATCGGGGTCAACTGCTCGTCCGACATGACCCGGCGGTACCAGCTCCGCTCCACCTCCGCCATGTGCCGCACCAGGCCCATGAGCGTCAGATTGGACGGCTCCACCGAAGTGGTCCTCAACTGTTCGTCGGTCAGGCCCTCGCACTTCCAGGCGAGGGTCGCCCGGTGGTACGTGAGCCAGCCCTCCAGCATGGTGCGTTCGTCGGCGGTGGTGGCGGGTTCACTGCGCTCGATGGTCATGCCCGCATCCTCGCGCGACCGGTCCGCCCGCACCAGCGGATATTCCCCCGCCGTATGCTTCCGAGGAGGTACAGGAGATACCGCAGGGCGAGCGCTAGGGAGACTCCGTGAAGGTCGGCTGCATCGGGCTCGGTGACATCGCGCGGAAGGCCTACCTGCCGGTTCTCGGCAGCCTGCCCGGGGTCGAGCTGCATCTGCAGACCCGCACCCCCGCCACGCTCGCCCGGGTCGCCGACGGCCTCCACGTGCCGGAGGACCGGAGGCACACGGACCTCGACGCACTCCTCGCACAGGGCCTGGACGCCGCGTTCGTGCACGCGCCCACCGCCGTGCACCCCGAGATCGTCACCCGGCTGCTGGAGGCGGGCGTAGCGACCTACGTCGACAAGCCGCTCGCGTACGAACTGGCCGACTCCGAGCGGCTGGTGGGGCTCGCGGAGGAACGGAACGTGTCGCTCGCGGTCGGCTTCAACCGCCGCTACGCCCCCGCGTACGCGCAGTGCGTCGACCACCCGCGCGAGCTGATCCTCATGCAGAAGAACCGGATCGGGCTCCCTGAGGAGCCGCGCGCGATGATCCTGGACGACTTCATCCACATCGTGGACACCCTGCGGTTCCTGGTGCCGGGGCCGGTCGAGGACGTGACCGTGCGCGCCCGTACCCAGGACGGACTGCTGCACCACCTCGTGCTCCAGCTGTCGGGGGACGGCTTCACCGCGCTCGGGGTGATGAACCGGCTCAGCGGTTCGGTCGAGGAGATCCTGGAGGTCTCCGGGCAGGACACCAAGCGTCAGGTCCTCAACCTCGCCGAGGTCGTCGACCACAAGGGCCAGCCGACGATACGGCGCCGCGGGGACTGGGTGCCGGTGGCCCGGCAGCGCGGCATCGAGCAGGTCGTGCTCGCGTTCCTCGACGCCGTACGCGCCGGCAAGGTGCTCAGCGCCCGGGACGCGCTGGCGACTCATGAACTGTGCGAGCGGGTGGTACGAGCGGTCGTGGACCGGTCCGCCGCAACCTGAACGCCTGCGCGCCCTCTCCGACGCACATCGCCGCGAGCACCAGCAGCGCCACGCCCACCGGCCAGGCGCCGTAGCGGACGTACGGCGTGATGCCGTGCGCGAGCGGGACGTCGTAGACCTGGGTGGTGTTCTTGTTCGTGCCCAGCCAGGAGCCGATGCGCTGTCCGCTCGGGCCGTAGACGGCGGAGACGCCGGTCAGGGTGGCGTGGACCATCGGGCGGCCGGTCTCGGCGGCGCGCAGGGCGGCGAGGGTGGCGTGCTGTTCGGGGGCCCAGCTGTTCTGGAACGACGAGGTCGACGACTGCGCGAGCAGTACGTCCGCGCCGTCCTGGGCGAGATGGCGGCTCATGTCGGGGAACGCGGTCTCGAAGCAGATCAGCGGGCCGACGCGCAGCCCGTGCCCCACGTTCATCACGACCTGCTCGGTGCCGTGCCTGCGGTCGACGCCCGCCGCCTTGCCGACGGAGGTGGCCCAGCCGAGCAGGGAGCGGAACGGGATGTACTCGCCGAAGGGGACGAGCCGCATCTTGTCGTAGCGGTCGCCGGTGAGGCCGTTCGGGCCGACCAGGATTGAACTCTTGTAGATGCCGGGCTTGTCGGAGCGCTGGGCGTCCACGTTGACCAGGATGTCGGAGCCGGTCTCCTCGGAGAGGGCGGCGATACGGCGCGCGAGATCGGGCCGTTTGCCGAGGTCGAAGCCGACGCTGCTCTCGCCCCAGGCGATCAGGTCGACGTGCTGACCGGCGAGTTGGCGGGTGAGCTGCTCCTCGCGGTCGAAGCGCCGGTCGCCGCTGTCGTCGCCCGCGATGACACCGGGCTGTACGACGGCGATCCGGACGCGGCCGTCGACGTCGGGGCGCGGCGACCACACCCAGGCGGCGGAGGTCGCGGCGGCGGTGGCCAGGAGTCCGGCGAGGGCGGGCACCCGGGACTCGCGCACGGCGACGAGGACGGCGACCGCGACATTGACGGCCACGACCAGGAAGCTCAGCAGCCACACCCCGCCGACGGACGCGAGCCGCAACGCCGGTTCCACCTGCCACTGGGTGGAGCCGAGCAGCCCCCAGGGGCCGCCCAACCCCTGCCAGGACCGCACGAGTTCGACCATCAGCCAGCCCGAGGGAAGCACGAGCAGCGCGGTGGCGCCCCGCCGCGGGGACGGCACGTCGCCGAGGAAGCGGCGCACCAGCCAGCCCCACGGCGCCCACAGCACGCCGAGCAGCCCCGCGATGACCACGATGAACACACTCAGGCTCGGCACCAGCCAGCTGTGCACGGCCAGCATGAACCCGAGCCCCCCGCACCAGCCGTCGTAGACCGCCCGTCGCCCGGTCGGCGCGGAGCGCGTCAGCAGGATCCAGGGGACGAGCGCGACGTAGGCGAACCACCACAGGGACGGCGCGGGAAACGCGAACACGGGCAGGGCGCCCGCGAGTACGGCGAGCAGGGAGCGCCGCCACGGAGAGGCGAGCCAGTCGCCGAAGGTCTTCATACGGCACCTCCCTACCCGCTGGTCGCTCCAGTGTGCGTGCCGGGAACGATCTCGCACAGAGGACATCGACCAGGCCGTCTCAATCCGGCCGTCCCAGCCCGGCTGCCTCAGCCCGGCCGTCTCAGTGGACCACGGCTTCCGGGCGCCGCTCGGGAAGGCGCCGCCACTTCTCCTCCACGACGACCTCGGTCAGCCGCCAGCCGTCGTGCGTCCGCAGCAGCCCGAACGCGTACCGCCCGCCGCACACGAAGTCGGGCGCGGTGGAGCGGTCACTGTCGTGGCCGCCGTTGCTGCCGCTGTGCTCGTCCTCGCCCTTGGCGAAGCGCATCGGATTGACGTAGTCGGCCTGGACGCGTGCGGTGTCGTCGGTGTGCTGGTCCAGGTCCCCGAAGTGGATCCGCCGGTTGACGATCAGATGCTGCCGCATCGAAAACAGTTGCAGGCTCTCCGCGAGCCACTCGGCGATCTGTTCCGCGTTCCCCTCGATCCCTCCGGCGGACCGGTAGTCGGCGCGCCCGTCCGGGGCGAACAGTTTCCGGTACGCCTCCCAGTCGCCGTCGTCCACCGCCACCGCGTATTCGGTGATCAGTTCGTCCACGGCCAGCCGGTCCATCACAATCGCCAGTTCCACACGCTGCGTCATCGGCTCAGTGTTGGCTACGGAGGGTGTCGCGCCAAGAGGGACGCGGATACAAGGTGGGGAACATTCGGTGGTGTTCGACGGTTCTCAGCCGATCTTCGCCGTTCTTCGCCCTTCGCTGTTCTTCGCCCTTCGCTGTTCTTCACCGGCCTTCATCGGGCTTCGTCGCGAGGAGTACTCATGAAACGTCTTGTCACGGTCGTCACCGGGGGCGGCCGGGGGATCGGCGCCGCGACCTGCCGGCGGCTCGCGGAGGACGGGCACGACGTGGTGGTGGGCTATCTCCGGGACGCGCGGGCGGCCGAGGAAGTCGCGGAGGCGGTACGGCAGGCCGGGGCCCGTTCGCTGTGCGTACGCGGGGACACGTCCGTAGAGGCGGACGTCGAGCGGCTCTTCACGGTGGCCGAGAAGCAACTCGGCCCAGTCACCGGCCTGGTGAACAACGCCGGGGTGACGGGCCCGTTCGGCCCCCTCGCCGACACCGATCCCGCGGACCTGCGCCGTGTCGTCGAGGTCAACCTCCTGGGCACACTCCTGTGTTCACGCCGCGCCGCGCAGGTGATGACGGCCCGGGGAAACGGCGTGATCGTGAACGTCTCGTCGGCCGCCGCCACCCTCGGCAGCCCCGGCGACTACGTCCACTACGCCGCGACAAAGGCCGCCATCGACACCCTCACGCTCGGCCTGGCCAAGGAACTCGGCCCCGCCGGCATCCGCGTCAACGCGGTCGCCCCCGGCATCATCGACACCGAGATCCACGCGAGGAACGGAGACCTGGACCGCGCCCAGCGGATGGCTGCGTCGATTCCGCTACGCCGCGCCGGCCAACCTGAGGAAGTCGCCGCCGCGATCGCTTGGCTGATGTCGCCGGACGCGTCGTATGCGACGGGGGCGGTGGTGCGGGTGTCGGGCGGGCGGTGAGTTGGCGGGTAGCCAGGCCGGGCGGGTTGAACTGGCCGGGTTCGATCGGCATAGGGAAGTGCGGCTCGTCCAGGATCTGCAGCAGTTCAGTCGCGATACTCGGCTCACCGCCCGAACTGCACATGCCGTTCAAGAGGTTCAGGCGGCCGCGATGACCTCGTCACGTATCGCTGCGGCCCACTCGACCACCAACAGCTCGTATTCCTCGCGCTCTTGGGTGGAGAGCGAGCCGCCCGCACGCAGCCAGAGTGCCCGGATCTGCTCGTTCACCTCGGAAGCAGACCGCACGGAACCAGGGGCCACGAAATCGGGGGACATGCGAACAGCCTAGGGGCATGGACTGACACTGCGCTACCGGACGGCTACTCAGACCGTATGGGGTTGGTCACGGGCGCGGTGAACCAGGCGCCCAGCGCGGGCCGGACGCTCAGTCGACCCACGTGACGACGCACTGGGTGTGACGTGCGGCGGTTCGGTAGAACTCCCGCATGGCGGCGAAGTGTTCGGTCAGATGTTCCCGTGCGTCGGCGTCGAATCCGGCGCCGAATCCGCAGGCGGTGGCGGCGACTTCGGTGGACGCAGGCATGTCCGCGAGCAGCTTGCCGAGTTGGACACGGTCCAGTGCGGCGGCGATGTCGGCGACCGCGGCGGGGGCGAGCATTCGGGGCGGATCACAGAAACCGTCGTACACCTCGTCGTGGTCCAGGAATCCCACGTTCCCGTCCGGATCGCCCGAGACGGCCCGGTCGAGCAGGGCGATCAACTTCGGGGCCGCGTTGGTCGAGCGGCAGTAGTGGATGAGGCCCCATATCGCCCAGCCCATATCGCCCAGCCCGTGTCGAGCAGGTCGCCGTCCGGCGGGTCCCAGTCCGGGGACGCGCCGGACGAGGTGAGGGCCGAAGCGCGGCAGCGGTCGAGGTACTCGCACGTCACACGGGCGAACTGCTGTGTCAGTGCCATGAGTTGGCTCACCCCCGCCGTTCGGCCCACCTTTGCGACCACTCCGACAACGGCCCCATCGCCGTCACCAGGTCCGTGCCGAGCGAGGTCAACTGCCAGGCCCCGTCGGGCGTCCGCTCCGCGATGTCCGCCTCGCGCAGCTCCGCCAGCCGGGTGGACAGGACGCTGGAGGACATGTCGTCGCAGCGGCGTTGCAGGTCGCGGAAGCCGATCGGGGCGCCGAGCCGGTGGAGTTCCCAGATCACGCGGAGTGTCCAGCGCCGGCCGAGGAGATCGAGCGCGGCCATGACGGGGCGGCCGGTGGCCGATCCGCGCACGGGGCGACCGGGAGTGGGTGTGGATCCCGTGGGCGTGGCTTCCAAGAGGCCTCCTCTGCCGACTTCTTGTGACCTCGCACCTCACCCTTGCGCTTCGATTTCAGAAGCGCAAGAGTCGGTGAACATGAAACAGCGCATCGAAGGCGTCACCCCGCCCTACGCCCCCGACACCGACCGCGCCCTGCGCCGCTGGATGCCGCCCGGCGTCACCCGCGAACCCCTGATGCTCTTCAAGGTCCTCGAACGCCATCCGGAACTCGCCTCCCGGATGCGGGCGTTGGGCGCCGGCCTCCTCGTCCACGGCCTCCTGGACACCGCCGACCGCGAACTCGTGATCGCCCGCGTCTGCGCCCGCTCCGGCTGCGCCTACGAGTGGGGCGTCCACACGGCGACGTACGCCGAAGTCGCCCAACTCACCCCGCTGCAGATCACCTTGACAGCGACCGGCACCCCGGACGACCCGGTCTGGTCGCCCCGCCAGTCCGCGCTGCTCCGAGCCGTCGACGAACTCCACGCCGACGCCCGGCTGAGCGACGCTGCATGGTCCGGCCTGCGGGAGCACCTCGACGAGCCGGAGGCTCTCGAACTCCTTGTGCTGGCCGGGTGGTACCGCACCATCGCGTACGTCGCCAACGGTGTCGGGATCGAGCCCGAGCCGTGGGCCCTCGCCCTGCCCGCGAGGTGAGTCAGCCCGCCGACTCCGCCGCGTGCGGGCTCAACTCGCCCGCCGTCACCAGCGCGATGATCACGATGCCGAGTGCGATGCGGTAGTAGACGAACGGCATGAAGCTCTTGTGGGAAATGAACTTCATAAACCATGCAATTACGGCATACCCGACTATGAACGCGATCACCGTCGCGAACGTCGTCGGCCCCCACGCGACATGCCCCTCCGCCGCCGCGTCCTTCAACTCGAAGGCGCCCGAGGCCAGTACGGCCGGCATGGCGAGGAGGAAGGAGTAGCGGGCCGCCGCCTCACGGGTGTAGCCCATGAAGAGGCCGCCGCTGATGGTCGCGCCCGAGCGGGAGACGCCGGGGACCAGCGCCATCGCCTGGCAGAGGCCGTAGAGGAGGCCGTCCTTGGTGTTGAGGTCCACCAGGGTCTTGCGCTGCTTGGGTGCGCGGTGCCGGCCGCCGTTCTCGTCGCGGGCCGCGAGGCGGTCGGCGATGCCGATGACGATGCCCATCACGATCAGCATGGTGGCGGTGATGCGGAGGTCGCGGAACGGCCCTTCGATGTGGTCCTTGAGGGTCACGCCGAGCACGCCGATCGGGATGGAGCCGACGATCACCAGCCAGCCCATCTGGGCGTCGTGGTCGCGGCGCATCTCCTTGTTGGTGAGCGACCGGAACCACGCGGCGAGAATCCGCCCGACATCCTGGCGGAAATAGATCAGCACCGCCGCCTCCGTGCCGAGCTGGGTGATCGCCGTGAAGGCCGCGCCCGGGTCCTCCCAGCCCGAGAAGGCCGCCGTCAGCCGCAGATGCGCACTGGAGGAGACGGGGAGGAACTCGGTCAGCCCCTGGACGAGTCCGAGGATGAGGGATTCAAACCAAGACATGGAGTTACGGCGTCCAAGTGCTGATCGAGGAGGGGCAAAGGACACACCAAAACGCCGCGCGCGGTGAACCAGTGTGTGTGAGGGGGCAGCGTAGCGTCCCGGTGTGACAGGCCCGACACAGGGGTTTCACGGCCGTTGGGTGGCCCCGGGTACGGGGGATTCGCGGCGGTCGGGCTACTCCCTGCGCAGAGGTTTCACGAGCGGTCCGGCGACTCCGGGTTCGCGGTGTTGACCAGTTGCGGGGGCGACGCATACGTTGCAGCGGAAAGCGCTTGCTGCACGCGCTCGCTGTCCCCGGAGGAGTGCTGATCACGACCATGTCCACACCCGCCACCGACCCCGGGGTGTTCCAGCCCTTGACCCCGCTCACCGGCCGACGCATCAGGGCCGCCGTGGTCGGCGCCGGTGCCATCGGCCGGGGTTCCCATTTCCCCGCGCTCGCGCGGCTCGCCGAGGAGGGCGAGACCGAGGTCGTCGCCGCCGTTGACATCGATGCCACGTCGGTCGAGTCCTTCTGCGCCGAGGCCGGAATCCCGCACGCCTACACCGATCTGGAGCAGATGCTCCGGGAACAGCGGCCCGACCTCGTCACCATCTGCACCCCGCCCACCCTGCACCGCGCGCAGACGATCGCCGCGCTGCGGGCCGGCGCCTGGGTCTGGTGCGAGAAGCCGCCGGTTCCGACGCTGGCCGACTTCGACGCCGTAGAGAAAGAGGAAGGCGCGGAGGGTGCGGGGGAGGGGGCGGGCGGCGGGCCGTACGCGTCCATCGTCTTTCAGCATCGCTTCGGGTCGGGCTCCCGGCATGTGCGCCGGCTGCTCGCCGAGCGGGCCATGGGGCGGCCGCTCGTGGCGCACTGCCAGACCACCTGGTACCGCGACACCGCTTACTACGCCGTGCCCTGGCGCGGACGCTGGGAGACCGAGGGCGGCGGTCCCGCGATGGGACACGGCATCCATCAGATGGACCTGCTGCTCGATCTGCTCGGGCCGTGGAGCGAGGTGAAGGCCATGGCCGGGCGGCTGGTCCACGACGTGGAGACCGAGGATGTCTCGACCGCCCTGGTGCGCTTCGAGAACGGCGCGATGGCCACCGTCGTGAACAGCGTCCTGAGCCCCGACGAGGTCAGCCGTATCCGCATCGACTGCGAGCGCGCCACCGTCGAACTCACCCACCTGTACGGGCACAGCAACGACAACTGGCGCATCACGCCCGCCCCGGAGGTGTCGGGTGAGGAGGCCGCGGCCTGGCAGGACTTCGGGCCGGACGTGCCGAGTTCGCACCTGGAGCAGCTGCGTGAACTCGTCGTGAGCATGCGGGCCGGCGAACGGCCGCGCAGCAGCGGCACGGACGGCCGCACCAGCCTGGAGCTGATCACCGCCCTCTACAAGTCGGCGTTCACGGACACGACCGTACGGGCCGGCGACATCGGCCCCGGAGACCCCTATTACACGGCGCTGCACGGCGGCGCCCCCGGCTGGGCGCCCGTGGCGCGCGAGGAGGTGTCGGCGTGACCGGCCTGCGTATCGTCCACGCTCACGGCGACCGCATCACGGTGACCGAACCGGCCACCGGCGTCGAGCTGTTCAGCTATGTGTACCGGCCCGAGGCCGCCTGGGAGGCGCCGAAGCCGTACCTCCACCCGATCAGGACGCTGGCCGGTGACGTCGTCACGGACTACCGGCCCAACGACCACCGCTGGCACAAGGGCCTGCAGTTCACCGCCTCGCATCTGTCGGGCTCGAACCTGTGGGGCGGCAACACATACGTTCACGGCGAGGGATATCTCGAACTCCCAGAGCGCGTCGGGTCGATGGCCCATGTCGCCTTCGACGAGATCGACGTCCACACGGACTCGGATTCCGGCGCCGAGCGTCTCGTCATCGCCGAACGGCTGACCTGGCACCCGTACAGCGGTGAACTCTGGGCCGACGAGCAGCGCCGGATCGAGGTGCACGATGTGGACTCGGAGTCGGGTTCGTGGGCGCTGACCTGGACCAGCGCCGTGACCAACCGCCGCGACGAGCCCCTCCGGTTCGGCAGCCCGACCACCCATGGGCGCGAGGCGGCCGGCTACACGGGCCTCTTCTGGCGCGGCCCGCGCGCCTTCCGGGACGGCCGGATCATCGGCCCCGACGGCGAGGGCCCCGAGCTGATGGGCTCCCAGGGCCCCTGGCTCGCCGTCTCCGGCGAGCACGACGGCACCGACGGCCACGCAACCATCGTCTTCGCCCACGCCCCCGAGAACGACCAGGCCGGCGCCCAAGGCACCCACCCCGCCCACTGGTTCGTCCGCAACGAACCGTTCGCGGGGATCGCCCCCTCCTACTCCTTCTACGACGAGCTGGAGCTCGCCCCCGGGGACACGCTGACCCGGCGCTACCGGGTCGTCGTGGCCGACGGGGCGTGGGAGCGGGAGGAGATCGCCAAGTACCTGGAGGCGCGCCCGTGGTGAGTGCTGGGATCGCTGATGGCTTCTCCGGTCTGCCGGGCGGGGTCGCCGTCTCGCATCTGTCGGTCTACGACTGGCCTGCAGTGGACGGGGTGTGCGGCGGAACTCCCCATATGCACCTGACCTGTTCGGAGGGGTACGTCGTCACCGGCGGGCGCGGTGCGGTGCAGACGCTCACGACGTCCGGGTACGAGGTGACGCCGCTCGCGGCCGGGACGGTCGCCTGGTTCACGCCGGGCACCATCCACCGGCTCGTCAACGAGGGCGACCTGCGCATCACCGTCCTCATGCAGAACAGCGGGCTGCCCGAGGCGGGCGACGCGGTGCTCACGCTGCCCCTGCGGTACCTCACCGACCCGGAGACGTACGCCGCCGCCACCACGATCCCGGCTGACGCGCCCGAGGCGGAGCAGGAACGGGTCGCCCGGGCCCGACGCGACCTCGCCCTGGAGGGCTACCGGGCGCTGCGCGAGGCGGAGGATCCGGAAGCGCTGGCCGCGTTCCACCGGGCCGCCGCCGCGCTGGTACGACCCCGGCTCACGGAGTGGCGTGAGCGCTGGGAGCGGGGGGCGCGGGCCGCTGCTACGGCCACGGGGGAGCAGCTCGACCGGCTCGAACAGGGTGACTTCTCCCACCTCGCCGACGCCGTCGTACGGGCCGAACAGCCTTCGGCGTACGGGAAGTTCGGGATGTGCGGGCGGTTGGACGTCTACAAGGGAACGTAGTTCCGGGCTTGCTTTTGGGCCGGCGGGCCAGCCCGGCTCTTGGGTCAGGCTGCCGTCGGGCCTGTCACGGTCCAGCCGGGTGTCTGCGGGTGGGCCGTCAGGTCCTCGTGGCGGACCGGGGCGCCGCACGCTGTGCAGGTGACGGCGGGGACCAGTTCGTTGCCGCAGATGTGCTCGATCACCATGGGGCGGTTGAGTACATCCTTCCGAACATGGCGGTCGCCCCATGCCATGAGGGTCATCAGGACCGGCTCCAGTTCGAGCCCCGCCTCGGTGGGCCGGTACTCGAAGCGCTGCGGGTGTTCGCTGTAGGTCCGCCGGGTGAGGATTCCGGCGTCGACGAGGCGGCGCAGCCGGGTGGTCAGGACGTCGCGCGGGGCGCCGATGTTGCGGACCAACTGGTCGAAGCGGCGGTTGCCGAGGCACACCTCCCGTAGGACGAGGAGGGAGTACTTCTCGCCTACGAGCGCCAGGGCGTCGGCGATCGAGCAGGGGCGCGGGTCTTTGGAGGCGGCCGTGTTCGGTCTCATGGTGTCCAGTCTAGGGCTGATCCGAGAGTGGGTTTGTTTTTCCAACTGACAGAGCTATGGTGAGTTTGGATTTCCTACTCACTGGTAGTTCCGGTCGTTGTCCGATTCATCATTACTACTTGATCGTTACTGCTTGATCACCACTGCTTGATCGTTACCGCACTCTTGATCGTTGTGGAGGCCCGCACCATGCGTGACGCAGTGATCGTCGAAGCCGTACGCACGCCCGTAGGCAAGGGCAAACCGAACGGCTCCCTCGCCCAGGTCCACCCCGTCGAACTCCTCGCACACACCCTGCGCACCCTCGTCGAGCGCACCGGGATCGACCCGGCGATCGTCGACGACGTCATCGGCGGCACGGTCACCCAGGTCGGTGAGCAGGCCGTCAACATCACCCGGCAGGCCGTGCTGTCGGCGGGCTTCCCGGAGTCGGTGCCCGCGACCACGGTGGACCGCCAGTGCGGCTCCTCCCAGCAGGCCGTGCACTTCGCGGCGCAGGGCGTGATCTCCGGGGCGTACGACCTGGTCGTGGCCTGCGGAGTGGAGTCCATGGGGCGTGTGCCGATGGGGTCGAGCGTGCTGCCCGGCACGGACCCCTTCGGCCCCGGAGTCGCCGGACGCTACCCGGAGGGCCTCGTCCCGCAGGGCATCAGCGCCGAACTCATCGCCGCCAAGTGGTCGATGACACGCGACCAGTTGGACGCCTTCGCGGTCTCCTCGCACCACAAGGCGGCCGAGGCCTGGGACGCGGGCCTCTTCGACGCCCAGGTCGCACCTCTGGAGGGCGCCTCGCGCGACGAGTGCGTACGGCCCGGCAGTACGACCGAGGTCCTCGCCGGCCTGAAGCCCGCCTTCTACGACGCGACGTACGCCGAGCGCTTCCCGTAGATCGAGTGGAACATCACCGCCGGCAACTCCAGCCCCATCAACGACGGCGCCTCCGCCGTCCTCATCACGTCCAGTGAGACGGCGGCCCGGCTCGGACTGCGCCCGCTCGCCCGGCTGCACAGCTTCGCGGTGACAGGTTCGGACCCGCTGCTCATGCTCACCGGTGTCATCCCGGCGACCGAGAAGGTGCTGCGCCGGGCATCGCTCACCCTCGACGACATCGACCTGTTCGAGGTCAACGAGGCGTTCTCCAGCGTCGTTCTGGCCTGGCAGCAGGAGACGGGCGCGGATCTCGCCAAGGTCAACGTGCACGGCGGGGCCATCGCGATCGGCCATCCGCTCGGCGCGAGCGGGACACGGTTGACGACCACACTGGTGCACGCGATGCGGGATCGAGGGGCGCGTTACGGGCTGCAGACGATGTGCGAGGCGGGGGGTCTCGCCAACGCGATGATCATCGAGTCTGTTTGACGCGTCGAGGCTGATCGGCGCGTCAGTGGCCCCGGGGACTGTCAGTTGCCCCGCAGATGGTGGCGTTTGCGCCAGGCCACCACCGCGCCGCCCAGGGCCGGCAGGGCGATGCAGGCCATCGCGATCAGGAAGGCCGGCGACGTGGGGCTCGAGGCGCGGGCGCCGGCGACGACGTACGCGGCGGTGTTCGGGATCGAGCCGAGCGCCGTCGCGAGCAGGAACGGCGTCCAGCGCATGCGGGAGACGGCGGCGCAGTAGTTCACGCCCCAGAACGGCAGTCCGGGGAAGAGCCGCGCCGCCATCATCGAACGGAAGCCGTGCCGGCTGAGCTGGCCGTCCGCGGCCTTCAGCCACCGGCCCCGCAGCAGCGGGCGCAGGGCGTCCTGGCCCAGCATGCGGCCCAGACCGAAGGAGATCCCGGCGCCGAGCACCGTGCCCGCCAGCGCCGAGGCGGTGCCGAGCTGGGAGCCGAACAGCGCGCCCGCCGCGAGGTTCAGCAGGGGGCGCGGCACGAACGCCACGCTGCACAGGCCGTACGCCGCCGCGAACACCAACGCCGCCATGGCGCCGCCGAGTTGGGGCGGCCAGCCGTCGGAGAGCAGTCGCTGCGGATGGAAGAGCAGCACGGTCGACGCCGCCCCGGCGAGCAGCACCAGGAGCAGCGACAGCCGCGACCACGGCGAGAGCAGGGCTCTCGTGCAGCGCGCGGTGAAGCCGGTCGGGACGACGGGCAGCAGAGGCGCGACGGGCATGGCCGCGGGCACGGTCACGACTGCGGCGAGTTCCGTGACAGCGGCCTGGGGAGTGGCCGTGGCGGTGCCCCCAGAGAGGGTGGTGGCATCGGCGAGCATGTCGGCGACACTAACCGACCTGTGTATGTGATCGCCGTATGGTTCGTCTCATGAGCGTCACAGGTGCGGGGACCGTGCGAGTGCCGGGCAGTGTCCTCGCGGACACCGTGCTGGAGCGGCTCACGGCCACGTACGCCGCGGCGGCCGACCCGGAGCGGGCGGTGCTCATGCGGGCGTACATGAAGGATGTGGCGCCCTTCTTGGGTCTCACCACACCCGTGCGCCGCGCGCTGTCCCGCACGGTCCTGGAGGGCACGCCCCGCCCCGACGAGGCCGACTGCACCGCGATCGCCCTGCGCTGCTGGGAACTGCCGGAGCGCGAGTACCAGTATTTCGCGGTGGACTATCTGCGCCGCCACGTGAAGGAGTGCACGTCCGGCTTCCTGCCGGTCGGCCGCCACCTCGTCTCGACGATTCCCTGGTGGGACACCGTCGACGCACTCGCCTCCCACGTAGTGGGAGGCCTGGTCGCCGCCGATCCGAAGCTGGTCACCGACATGGACGCGTGGATCGTGGACGACGACCTGTGGGTCGCCCGTACGGCCCTCCTCCACCAACTGCGCTACAAGGAGCACACCGACACCGAACGCCTCTTCGCGTACTGCCTGCACCAGTCCGGGCACCCGGACTTCTTCATCCGCAAGGCGATCGGCTGGTGCCTGCGCGAGTACGCGAAGACGGACCCGGTGGCGGTACGGGGCTTCCTGGCCCGGGAGAAGGGGCGGTTCGCGCCGCTGTCGGTGCGCGAGGCCCTGAAGAATCAGCCCTGATCAGCCCTGAAGAACCAACCCTGAAGAACCAGCCCTGAAGAACCAGCCCTGAAGAACCAGCACTGAAGAACATCGGCGCCCGACGTCCCACGTACTGATAAATCGTTCGACGCCGGGCAAAGCGTCGGCAATGATCGGCCTCATGTTCCGGTACGCCTTCCACCTCGCAGCATCCGCAGTCGCGGATGCGCCGAAGGCTGCCGTTCCCGTTCTCGTTTCTGTTCTAACTGCCGCAGTCGACGGCGCCCGAAGCTGACCCTCTCCGGATCGTCCGGCGGACCCCGCAGGGGGAGGGTCGGCGAGTCCTCGGGGTCCCCGCTTTTCACCACTGGGCTTTTCACCACTGGAGAGGCTTCGAGGTACCGCCATGTCCAAAACGGCATACGTCCGCACGAAACCGCATCTGAACATCGGCACGATGGGCCATGTCGACCACGGCAAGACCACCCTGACCGCCGCCATCACCAAGGTCCTCGCCGAGCGCGGCGCGTCCACCTTCGTACCGTTCGACCGGATCGACCGGGCGCCGGAGGAGGCCGCGCGCGGCATCACCATCAACATCGCGCACGTCGAGTACGAGACCGACACGCGGCACTACGCGCACGTGGACATGCCGGGTCACGCCGACTACGTCAAGAACATGGTCACCGGGGCCGCGCAGCTCGACGGGGCGATCCTCGTCGTCTCCGCGCTCGACGGGATCATGCCGCAGACCGCCGAACACGTGCTGCTCGCCCGGCAGGTGGGCGTCGACCACATCGTGGTCGCGCTCAACAAGGCCGACGCGGGCGACGACGAACTCACCGACCTGGTCGAGTTGGAGGTCCGCGAACTGCTCACCGCGAACGGCTACGGCGGCGACTCCGTGCCCGTCGTACGGGTGTCCGGTCTCAAGGCCCTTGAGGGGGACCCCCGTTGGGAGGCGTCGATCGACGCGCTGCTCGATGCCGTGGACACGTATGTGCCCATGCCCGAGCGGTATCTGGACGCGCCGTTCCTGTTGCCGGTCGAGAACGTGCTCACGATCACCGGGCGCGGGACGGTCGTCACGGGTGCGATCGAGCGTGGCACGGTCCGGGTGGGCGACCGGATCGAAGTGCTCGGCGCCGCCGTCGACACGGTGGTCACCGGCCTGGAGACCTTCGGCAAGCCGATGGCGGAGGCGCAGGCCGGCGACAGCGTGGCGCTGCTACTGCGCGGTGTCCCACGCGACGCGGTCCGTCGCGGGCACATCGTCGCGGCGCCCGGCAGCGTCGTCCCCAGCCGACGCTTCTCGGCGCAGGTGTACGTCCTGTCGGCCCGCGAGGGCGGCCGCACGACGGCGGTGTCGACCGGCTACCGGCCGCAGTTCTACATCCGCACCGCGGCCGTCGTCGGCGACATCGACCTCGGTGAGACGGCGGTCGCCCGACCCGGTGACACCGTCACGATGTCGGTCGAACTGGGCCGTGAGGTCCCGCTGGAGCCGGGGCTCGGCTTCGCGATCCGCGAGGGCGGGCGGACGGTGGGGGCGGGGACGGTGACGGCGGTGGGTTGAGCTGGGTGGGCTGAGCAGGGTGGGTGCCCGTCCCTTTGGGGGCGGGCACCCTCTCGCGCGTTCGCCCGCGTTGTCGGGCGGGCGATCTCGTTCGCCGGGAAGGGTGTCGGCGGGCCTGTGTGTCCGAGGTCCCTGTGTGTCCCAGGCCAGGGGCTCGTATCCGCGATTGTCAGTGGCGTGCGCAAGACTTGATCGTGGCGGTAGTTGTGGCGAGGCGAGGCGTGGGGAAGGCAGGGGCACCATGGCGGGCAAGGCACTTGTGCTCGGTGGCGGGGGCAGCAGCGGGATCGGCTGGATGGCCGGGGTGCTGTACGGGCTGGGCGAGGCCGGCGTCGATCTCTCTGACGCCGATGTCGTGATCGGTACGTCGGCGGGTTCGACCGTCGGCGCCCAGTTGCGGGCCGGCACGCCCAAGGAGGTCTACGAACGTCAACTCGCCGCCCCCGAGGGCGAGATCGCCGGCCGACTCGGTCGTGGCCTGATGCTCCGCTACGTCTGGGCGACGGTGACCTCGCGCACTCCGGAGGCGTACGGGCGGAAGATCGGCCGTATGGCACTCGCCGCCAGAACGCCCAGCGCGGCGGACCGGCGCGCGGCGATCGAGACCCGGCTCGTCTCACCGGAGTGGCCCGACCGCGCGTTGCGCATCACCGCCGTCGACACGGTGACCGGCGAACTGCGGGTCTTCGACAAGGACAGCGGGCTGCCCCTGGGCGACGCCGTCGCCGCGAGCTGTGCGGTCCCCGGGGTGTGGCCCCCGGTCACCATCGAGGACCGCCGCTGGATCGACGGCGGCATCCACTCGGCGGCCAACGCGCAACTCGCCGAGGGGTACGACCAGGTCGTCGTCCTCGCTCCGATAACCCTCGGGGGCGGCCCCCTGGTGTCTCCGGCCGCCCAGGCCCGGCGACTTGTGGAGCAGGGCGCCCGTGCGGTCGTCGTCTCACCGTCACCGGAAGCGAAGCAGGCGTTCGGCCGCAATCTGCTCGACCCGTCGATACGGGCGGCTGCGGCACGGGCGGGGCGGGAACAGGCGGCGGCGCATGTGGCGGAGGTGGGGGAGGTTTGGGGGTCTGCCGGGGCGACTGGATGATCGGCTCGCTGAGGGGCTGAGGGGCTGAGGGGCTGAGGGGCTGAGGGGCTGAGGGGTGGGCTGGCACGTTGGCAGGTTGGGGGCGCCGGGCTGGTGGGCTCGTGGGCCGGCTGAGGGAAGTGAGCGCGGGCCGGGTATCGGTGGGGTGCGTGGACGGTTGGCCGGGCCATGGGCCGAGCTGACGGTGCTGGCCTCGCGGGCTGGCCGGAGGATGTAGGCGCGGGCTCGGCGGCAGCCGGACTGCGCGGCGCGCACGGTCCGGGATGACGCACGGCGCCCGCTCACCGGCACGGGCCGCACCACCGCCCGTGCCCCGCACCCTCCCTCCGCATCCCGCACCCCCTCCGTATCCCGCACGTCAGTGACGCACCCGTACTCCCGCGCCCCCACAACCAACACCAACCCCCGCACGAGCCCACCACCGCCTCACCGCCTCACCTGCCACCCCACCACCCCGGCACAATGGACCCGTGAACGAGCCACTACCCGTGAACGAGCCGATACCAGTGACCCGGGAGGTTGATCACGGGGTCGCCAAACTCATGCCCGACGTGGACCGGGCGCGGGCCTGGCTGCTGACTGTCGACGGGGCGCCGCAGTCCTACGTGGACCTGGACGCGCCGACGCACCTGGAGTTCGAGTACACGCGGCGGCTCGGGCATGTGCTGGACACCCTCGCGGAACCGGGGCGCCCGCTGGACGTGCTGCACCTGGGCGGCGGAGCGCTCACGCTGCCTCGGTACGTGGCGGTGACCCGGCCGGGTTCGCGGCAGGACGTGGTCGAGGCCGACCGGGGTCTGCTGGAGCTGGTCACCGAGCACCTGCCCTTGCCGGCCGGCGCCGGTGTCACCGTGCACGGCGCCGACGCCCGTGCCTGGCTGGAGGCGGCGCCGGACGGTTCGGCGGACGTGGTCGTCGCCGATGTCTTCGGCGGTTCACGGGTCCCGGCGCACCTGACCTCAGAGGCGTACGCCCGCGAAGCCGAGCGGGTCCTGCGCGCCGACGGCGTCTACCTGGCCAACCTCGCGGACGCAGCCCCGTTCACGTTCCTGCGCGCCCAACTCGCCACGTTCGGCACGGTGTTCCAGGAGCTGGCGCTGATCGCGGAACCGGGAGTGCTGCGAGGGCGCCGCTTCGGCAACGCGGTGCTCGTCGCCGCGCACCACCCGATCGACACGGCGGCCCTGACCCGACTCGTGGCCTCGGACGTGTTCCCGGCACGGCTCGAACACGGGCCTGCGCTACGGGACTTCATCGGCGGCGCGCTGCCGGTCCGGGATGAGGATGCCGTCCCGTCGCCCGAGCCCCCGGACGGCGCGTTCGGTATCGGCTGAGGTGGCTCCGGTCTCGCAGGTCTGCCCGGCACGGCTCGAACGTCGGCTCGGGCTGGGGGAGTTAATAGGCCGTGCGCGGCTGGTCTGGGGTGGAGATTGGTCGACCGGGCTCTCGTGGTCCCGCACGATTTCCCGCCGTGTCTCGAACGCGGGCCTGCGCTAAGGGACTTCACCGGCAGTACGCGAGCCATGCGTGTTGAGAGCGCCGTACCGCGTCACCTGAACGCGCCGCTCCCCACCATCACCCATGCCCTTCAACCGACCGCTCCGCATCATCGACCGCCCCACCCGCACCCCCCGGCGTCCCCTTCACGTCGCTCACCCCACCCTGTCGCCGCAGATTCCGTACCTCCGGCACACACAGCACCGCCGCCGTCACCACCGTGACCAGGGCCGCACACCCCCACAGCGCAGCCGTACGCCCGAAGGCCGACTCCGTCGGGCCGGCCGCCGCTGCGGCGAGGGGCATCAGGGCGATGGAGCCGAACCAGTCGTAGGCCGAGATGCGGGAGAGTTTGTGCTCGGGGATCTCCTGGTGCAGGGCGGTCATCCATGAGACGCCGAAGACCTCCACCGTCGCGCCCGCGACGAACATCACCGCGAACAGGACGCCCACCGGCACCGGTACCGCGAGTGCGGCGGACGGGAGGGCCAGGGGGAAGACGCCCAGGGTGCCTGCCAGGAGCAGGCGGCGGGGTTTCCAGCGGGTCATCAGCAGGGCGCCGGCCACCGTGCCCGCGCCGAACGCGGCCAGGGCCAGGCCCCAGGGGCCCGCGCCGCCGAGGCTGTCGCGGGCGACGAGTGGGCCGTAGACCGCGTCCGCCGCGCCGACGACCGCGTTGGCGATGGAGAACGCCACGACGATGGACCACAGCCACGTGCGGCCGATGAACTCCCGCCAGCCGTCCCGGAGATCGGCGAGCATGCCGCCGCCCGGCGCGCGCGGTGGGATGTGGCTCACGTCGAGGAAGGAGCGGAGTCCGCCGGCGACCGCGAACGCCGCCGCGTCGACCGCGAGCACCCAGCCCGGGCCGACCGCCGCGACCAGCGCGCCGCCGAGCGCCGCGCCGCCCAACGACGCGCCCTGCATCGCCATCCGGAAGACCGCGAACGCCCGGCCGGCCTGTTCGCCGCTCACCGTGGACATGAGCATGCCCTCGGCCGCCGGGCCGAAGAACGCCTGGCCGGTGCCGCCGAGCGCGGTCAGCAGCATCATCTGCCAGAGGCGGGGCTCGCCGGTGAGGACGAGTACCGCGAAGGCCGCCTGCGACACACAGCTCAGGGCGTTGGCCGCGACCATGACATGGTGCCGCGGCACCCGGTCCGCGATCGCGCCGCCGATCAGCAGGAACAACACCAGCGGCAGCGTGCGCGAGGCGGCCACCAGACCCACGTCACCGCTGTCGCCGCCCGCGTCCAGTACGGCGAACGCGGAGGCGATCAGGGCGCCGTTGCCACCGAGGCCGGTCGCCACCGCGGCGGCCGTCAGCAGGGTGTAGTTGCGGCCCGCCCAGTCGGGTCGGCGTGGTCGACGGGGCGCGGCGGTGACGGTCACCGGCCGACTATCGCCGCCCGTGCCACACCCTGCCAAACAGATTGCCGCCAGAATCAAGCCAACCGGTCAACAGCCCACGGGTGTCAGCTCGTTGCGCCCGTCGGGTCCCCGTGCAGTCGTACGGTGCTAAGGATCTTCTGAATCGTCGCGTCGGGGATCTCCTCGCTGACGCCCTTCGCGCCGTAGAGGGTCCAGGAGACGAAGTCGTCCGCCGAGTTCTTGAAGGCGAACGTGGTCGCCTTGCCGTCGGAGGAGCACTTGCCGGTCTTCGGCGCGCCGGACGTGTACGAGCTGGCGACGCTGCCCGTGACACCCGACTTCGTCGTGTACGGCTTGGCCGCGCCGATCTTCAGGTACTTCTTGGACGAGTCCTTCTGGTCCGTGTACCCGCCGAACGCGAAGGCGGCAGCGTCACCGCGTGCGGTGCTCGCGGTGTCCTTCGCGCCGTCCTCGCCCTTGGTGCCGCTCGACGCCAGCGACGAGGTCTCCTTGGTGCCGTCCTTGTTGTCGTCGGACTGGCACCAGTTCTGCTTCAGATAGGCGGGCGCCGAGAAGCCGATGTACGGGGAGCCGTCGCCCTTCACCTCGTCCTCGAAGAAGGTGAAGGTGCCCGGCGTGCCGACCTCCCAGTCGGCGGGGACGTCGAACGCGGTGCCGTACTTCTGGTTGACGACGACCTTCCAGCCCGCGATCGTCGGCTTCTCGGTCTCGTTGCCGCGCGGGTTGTCGTCCGAACCGGAGGAGGAGGCACTCGGGTCCGCGGACGCCGACGGCGACTTGCTCGACTTGTCCTTGCCGCCGTCCGCCTTGTTGTCCTTGTCGCCGCCCAGGACCAGGAATCCGGTCACACCGGCGGCCACGACGACCGCTGTCGCCGCGACGATCGCGATC
>NZ_JBHXME010000061.1:0-55260 GCF_042721125.1 Streptomyces sp. NPDC058469 | reverse complement strand
CGGTATGGACGGCGTACCTACTTCGGGCGGGTGGCGGTACGCCGCGGCTTCGACTCGACGGCCGTCTCCTGCGGGCCGGGCACGGCGACGCCGAGCTTCTTCAGCTCGTCGTCCACCGCGGCCACGCGATCGGTCCGCTCGTAGCGGGCGTAGCCCTCGCGTTCGCGCAGCAGCGCGGCGACATGGGCCTCGTCCGCGCTGGGCACCTCCGTGGTGACCGACTCCCCGGTCCGCACGTTGGTCGCCGTCTCCTTCTCAGGCATGCCTGCCTCCTTGCAGACGGGGCCCGGGCGGCATCAACCGCCCGGGCCGGGATCGGCTCAGAACGTCGGGGTGATGAGGCCGGTGCCTGCGATGACCGAGATCGACTTCGCGTAGCGCGAGGCGTGCAGGGCCGCGTAGTTGTAGAACCGCAGCAGCACCGACAGCTGGTCGGCCTTCGTCTCGCGGAACGCCTCGGCCTGCGGGGTGCCCTCGAAGAAGATGACGTCGGTCGAGCGCAGGATGATGATCCGGTCCTCGTTGGTGCCCGCCCCGAGGTTGATCGGGATGTTCGGGTCGACGTAGACGGGCAGGCCCTGCAGGCTGCCGACGAGACCCTCCGAGACGACCGCGCCCATCTGGGCGAGGACGTTCTGCGGCATGTTCGCCAGCGGGGTGACCAGCGGGCGCCCGGCCGTGTCGACGGCCGCGGTGAACCACGCCCACCGGCGCGGGTGCATGAAGATCTTGTCGCCCGGCAGGAAGCGCCCGGTGTGGATCTGCTGGATACCGTCCGCGACCTTCGGGTACACCTCGGCCGTGGTCGGCGTCGCGTCGGTGTAGGTCACCGCGTTGAGGCCGGACACGTTGAGCAGGCCCAGCTTGTTGGCCGCGTTGTTGTTGATGACGAACGCGTCGGCCTTGACCGCGTAGTCCGCCGCCAGGTCCGCGAGCAGGATCTGGTCCATGTTGATCGGCGACTGGTCCAGCAGCTGCTGCGCGACGACCTGCTGACCCGCGATCGTTGCCACGGCCGCGGTCACCGAGTTGGTGGTCGCGTCCGTGTTCTGCACTGCGGTGTTCTGGCTGGTCTGCTCCGCCGTGGCCGTACCGGTGGCGACGCGCGGCAGGCTGATGGAGTCGGTGCCCGGGGGCAGCGCCATCGGCCGGACCTGGTCGGCGATCACACGGCCGCCGCGGGCCAGCGCGATGTAGTCGTTGATCATCCACAGGGGCGGGACGAACTCGCCGCCGGCGCCGTCGGTGGTGGTCAGGGCGCGCGCCTCCATGCCCGCCATGGCCTCCTCTGCGCCGCGGGAGATCCGCTCCAGGTGGTCGGTCACCTCGCGGTCGTTGCGGGACAGGCGCTCGATGGCGGACGAGTCGCCCTTCATCTGGGCGCGGAACAGGTCGCGGAAGTAGGAGGTCTGTCCGCCCTTGCGGTACACCGCAGGCTCCGAAGTGACGGCCACACGCTCGCGCCGCTCACCGACCTGGCGGTACTGGGCGTGGTACTGGGCGGCGCGCAGCTCGCGCTGCTCGTCCTCCTCCAGCTCCTTGATCCGGCCGCCCAGCTCCTCGATCTCGCCGTCCTTCGCGCGGATCTCCGAGCGCTTGGCGTCGAACGCGGTCTGCTCGTCGGCAGACAGCTTCTCCCGGCCGGCATCCTCGGCGGTCTTCACGACGGCGTCGAGGTCGGTCTTCAGCGCGGCCCGGGCTTCGAGCGCGGCTGTCATCTGCTTGCGCAGGTAGGCGAGCATGGCTCGCTCCCTTCATGGGGTGATGGGTTGGGGTCGCGCCCGCGTGCCGTTCGGGTGGTGGCCCAGGTGGTGGCGCTCGTGCGGGCATGCCGACGAGCGCTCCGGCGTGGACTCCGGCGCGTCAGGTGGTGCAGGCGTCAGGTGTGGCTACAGGCCGATCAGGGCGGCCTGAGCCTGGAACAGCGACAGCGTCTGCGGCTCAGCCTCGGCAGGCTGGAACCGACGCTGCAGGCGCTCGTACAGCGCCCGCGCGTCCGTCTCGTCGAGACGGTCGAAGTCGGCCGCGCGCATCGCGCCGACCGAAGTAGCAGGGTTCGCACCGAAGTTGACGACGGACACGTCGCCGCGGTGCAGGTCCACTTCGAGGATGTCGCGCTGGTCGTAGTCCGGAGACCACTGCTGGCGGGTCACCCGGAACGCGAACGACATCTCGTCGACGGCCTGGTCCTCGATGGCCGTGACCATGTCGCCGACATCGGAGCGGGAGACGTTGACGTCGGCTTCCATGTGCAGGCCCGTCGTGTCCTCCGCCAGGCGCAGCGAGCCCGCCTTGGTGTACGCCATCGCCAGCCCGCCATGGTTCAGCAGCAGCTGCACCTGCGGGTTCTCGGTGAGGGTCTTGGCGAACGCGCCCGTGCGCACGACCTCGCTGTACGGGCCGAGCCAGTCCCACATCTCGAAGGGGGCCTCGGTGACCGAGGCGTAGCCCTCGATCGTGGACACGTTGCTGACGCCCTTCTTGGCGCGCACTTCGAGCTGCACCGGGAACGCGCGCCGCTCGGTCCCGGACATCTTCGCCCGGTCACTCTTGACGCTCACAGCGTCCCCTTCCTGTCATTCACTGAGCCGCACCTTCGGCGCGGTCTCCGCGATCGGGTCGTTGCCCCACGGCACAGGAGCCTGGTCTTCCAGCTCGCGCACCTCGTTGGGTACCGCCCACTTGTTCTGCAGGGACAGAGCGTGCGCCTTGAACCTGGTCAGCAGGTCGGTGCGGGCCAGCGCGGCACGGTTGATCTTCACGAACTGGCCGGGCGGCAGCAGCGCGGTGAACATGCGCTCGGTGCGCACCAGCCACCGGTCGAGGGAGTACGTCAGCAGGTCCAGCGACCGCTGCTCGACGTTGGCGTAGGTCATCGAGCCGCCGGTCTCGTAGCCGAGGATCTCCGGCACGCCCGGCCCGTAGATCCGCGCGCACTCTGCGGCCGTGTACTTCTGGGTCTCCAGGAACTGCGACTCTTCCGGGGCCACCTGGATGGCCTGGAACTTCCAGCCCTGCCCCAGCACCACCGGCTCGCGGGTGCCGCGCAGCGCGGCCATGAACCGCTCCTTCGCGGTCCGCGCCTGCTCCGGCTTCAGTGCCTGCTCGTTGGTCAGCATGCCCGAGGGGTGGGCGCCGTCCTCGAACCACTGCTGTCCGAAGCGTGCGGCCGCAATGCCGAGCCCGATCGTCGTGGCGTGGTGCGCGACCGGGGACAGGCCCATCAGCCGGCCGGGCACCGTGTAGGCCCGCTGGTGCCACATCTCCTCGTTCGGCACGGTCTCGCCGTACACGCGCCACTGCGGCAGACCTGACTTCAGGTCGCGCCAGCCCTGCACCTCGTCGGGATGGAACAGGACGATCTGGGTGGGGCTGCCGAGCCGGTCCCGGTCGGCGACCCGGCCGTTGGTGTTGCCGCGCAGCAGCAGCGACATCAAGTACTGGTAGATCCAGTCCGCAGTGCCGTAGCCCTCACCGGACGGATCCTCAAGAACCTTCGGCAGGGGCAGCTCACGGCGAGCCGATCCGGTGCCTTCGTAGACGTCGATGGGAAGGACCGACCCCAGGGAGGCGATCAGGTCCACGGCCGCCCACACGGCGACCTTCTGCAGGCTCGCCTCGGTCCGCGCGAGGTTGACCTTGTTGAACGTCCAGGCGCTGGACGGATGGGGGATCGGCGGCTCAGGGAAGATCCCGCGCTGCTCACGACGGCTGAAGAAGACGCTCACCGGCTATCCCTCCAGTCCATCCACAGGCAGAACGCGCCGGCCATCGCGAGCCCCGCAGGCGCGTACACCTGCCAGGCAGCGCAGGACACCAGCACCGCCCCCGCCACGCCGGGCGTCTTGCGTGCTGCCCAGCCGACCGCCGACGCCAGGGCGCCCAGCATCTTTGCCCTGGTCACAGGCCCTCCCTCACAGGATGTTGTCGAGCGGGTCCACGTCGTCCTCGACGTCGGCGCCGAGACCCCACTTGGCGAGCGTGGCGGCGACCAGCGGACTGATGTCCACCGAGACGATCCGCCGCGCCCACGCCCACGCATCGCCGAGAGGACGCTTCTGCGCACCCGCCAGCGCGGACGCGAGCGGCGCCTGGTCGAGGTGGCTGAGGGTCTGCTCGGTCACCGCGTCGTAGAACTGGCCGCAGGCTGCGGCGACTTCGCGCGTCTTCGGCGACACGACCTCGACGCCGAGACGTTCTTCCAGGTCGGCGATCAGTGAACCCGCGGGGCCGCCGGCGTCGACGACCCAACAGCGCGGCTTCCACTTCTCGTGGAGCTCGGCAGCCCGGTCGAGGATCCAGCCGGTACCCGGCCGGTGCTCGACCACCTCGACGTGCGTGCCGCCCCGCCACTCACCCGCCACGGCAATCGCCGCGTGCGAGCGCTCCGGGGTCATGTCGATCGCGAACGCCACCGGGTCCGACGGCGACGACTCCGCAGCCGCCAGTGCCCGCCACGCGTCCTCGCCGACGACCTGCCACGTATCGGCCGTGTCGGACGGGTACTCGCCCACACCGAGCCGCTCGCGGGCGTAGCCGTCCTTGCTGAGAGTGGACCGCTCGTTGGCGACCTTCTCCAGCGTCAGCCGGTAGCCGACACCGGGGTTGGACTTCAGGACCGCCTCGTCGGAGGCCGCGTCGTCGTGCGCGGTGCAGTCCTTCGGGCACTCGTCGACGTGCGGGTCGACCGACCATTCGAGGTACGTCAGCGACGGGTCCGACGTGCCGGCCTCGATCGCCGCCAGCGCGCGGCGGCGCAGGCGCCCCAGCTGCACGGACGGACCGCCGATGCCGGCCGATCCGAGGTACCAGATCTGCGGGTCCTGGACCGCCGCCATGGTGGGCAGCAGGGCGTCCATCTCGTTGTCGCCGAGGATCATGTCCTCGTCCATCACGTTGCAGTGGCCGGTGAAGCCACGGCCGGAGCCCTTGCTTCGGGCGATGAAGCGCAGCAGCTGCCCCGAGTAGAGCTCGATGCTCTCCTCGCCTGTGGTCTGCCAGTACCGTTTGACACGTCTGTGCAGGTCAGGGGTGGTGCGGATCAGTCGCTCGATCCGACGGAACGCGTTCTTCGCCGTCTTGAACTCGTGGGCCGAGTGGAGGATCAGTTCCTCGCCGCCGATGAACAGGCCCCACAGCTCGCGGGCCTCGATGATCCCGCCCTTGCCGTTCTGGCGCGGCACGTTCACCGCGACCTCGAACGATGCCCAGCTGCCGTCCACCTTCTCGCCCATGCCGACGCGCAGGATGTGCTGCTGCCACGGATCGAGGAGCAGGCCCGCGCGGGCCGCCAGGTCGATCGCCTCCTGGCCCGCGCTGGACGATGCCGGGGGCGTGACCTGGATCGGGGGTTCCTGCCAGCCGTACACGCGGCTGTCAGCCACCAGCGGCCTGCTCGCGGGCAGCTGCTCGGCGCTTCTCTCGCTGCTCAGCAATGTCATCGACGGCGTCCCCCTTCATCTCGACGGGGGCGAGCCTGCGGAGGTCGGCCATGATGGGCCGGAGCTTGTCGGCGACGACGGCCTTTGCGGTCGGCGCGTCCGAGTCGTCGATCGCCTTGGCGAGGGAGCGGGCGACGGCCGCCATGCCGGGCGACGTCTGATCCGCGCGAAGATGGTCAAGCTCTTCGGTGATCATTTCGTGAACGCTCATGATCACCCCCGGCCGTCACGTTGCGTCACGTCACGCAGGGTGACCGCCGCTAAAACGGTCGAACCGAGTTCGCGCGAATTGATCTTTCAAAATCGCCGCGCAAAAAACTGGGCGACAAGGGCGTTTGGGTCGCCCGGGAAGGTCACCAAAAACTGGGTCGGCCGCTCGGGATGATCATGTTCACCAGGTCCTCGATGTCTGCGGCATCGTGCCTGGTGACGCCTTGGGCCGGCCGTTGTACCAGCGGGCGGCGACGCGCTGCATGCCGGTGTCGCGCATGGCTGCGATGCGCTGCATGGTGACCTCGCGGCCGGGGTCGACGACCACGATGCGGGCGTCGAGCCGCTTGTACTTGGCCAGGGCCTTGGGGCTGGGCATGGTGTGGATCAGGTAGACGTCGACCTTGTCGCGCAGTGTGAACGCCTCGTCCATGGCCGCGTAGCGCGCACGGTGGGCGACCTGTAGCTGTAGCGGGTTCTGGTTCCACTGCGGTGCGCCTGGCCCGGTGAGTGCGCGGGTGATGCGGTCCAGGTCGATGACGATGTCGCGTGCTGTGGCGTGCGCGTCTATCCAGCTGGACTTGCCGGAGGCCGGAGGCCCGGTCACGACGTAGAGCACTCTGCGGTCACCGCCTCCGCCTGAGCGGCCTCAGCCGAACGGTGCCGCCCCGCTGCCTCGGATCTCAATGGAGTGAGATCCGCGTCCGGTCGCAATGAACAGGCACTCGTGCTCGCCGCCGTCGATGCGCAGTTTGGGCTGCTCGGCCTCGTAGATGTTCCCTGCCGCCTCGTCGCTCTGGGCCTGAAGAGTCCCGTGCCATTCGGCGAGACCCTTCATGGGTTGATGGCCTGGCACTGGTACCGATTCAACGGTGAGCACGAGCGAGGCTTCTACCTCGTACTCGGCCCCATCTGTGATGACAATCGCGGGTCCGTCGTAGGTGGCCATGAGGCCATTCTCTCGCGCCTTCTGTGTCACCGCCATTGGCGATGACGGCCACGGAGTCACCAGTTCCGTGAGGCGCGTTGGGGTGCGGGCTGCTGTGGTGCCGGCGTCCGGTTGCCCTTGGCCGAGTTGCATCGGCGGTGCATCGGGCGGGCGTTGTCGCGGTCGAGTAGGTCGCCGCCCTTGGACAGCGGCACGACGTGGTCGACGGTGAACGACAGCGGGTGCTTGGCGTCCAGCTCGTATCCGATGTTGTGGCCGCACCGTGCGCATGGGAGACGCTGGGCTCGGAGCCAGGCGCACAGCCTGCGGTAGGGGCGCCCGTTGCGCGGGTTGCCGGCCACGGGAGCCTCCTGCCGGTCCAGATGCCGGGCCATAGCCTCCGGCGTAGCCTGATCTTGGGGGAGCGGGAGGCTGAGATGGTTGATCTTGCCTTGGTTACGCTCGCGGGTCAGGTGTTGGCCGACGATGGTTGGGGATCTTGGTCCCTGGCGCGACAGGTCGTCACCGTCGTCTTGTGCATCCTCGCTGTGCTGCTTCCCGTGCTGTCCCTCTGGGCGGTCGGATTTGGTGACCTAGGTTCCGACTCGTGCTTCATGATGCTGTTCGCCCCGGGCATGACCCTGGTGGCTGAGGTGATCGCTTGGCAGTGGTTCCTGCAGGACTGGGTGCACAGCCTCTAGGGCTTGGAACGCAACGAAGCCCCAGCAGGGGGGATTGGCTGGGGCTTCGTGTGCGTCTGTGGTGCCGCGTGAGGGCACAGTTGTTCACCGAGATCGTTACACGCTGTCTGACCTGCGGTCAAGCGGCTGCGCGTTCTGCCCTCTTGGCGAGGAGTCCGGCGACGTCGTCGACGGCGTACCAGGGCTGCCGTGGTGTGCCGCCGGACCGCTTGAGCTGGCCGCGGTGGACGAGGAGGCGGACGCCTCCGAGGCTGATGCCGAGCTGCTTGGCGACTTGGTGGGCGGTGAGATGCCCGGGCCGGATGAACTGCGACTCCATGCGCCCAGTGTGGCGCATGGGTTGCGTCAGGAGAGGCGGCGTAACGGTCTCGGCTGAAGCCCGGTGGGGCGTTGGGGTCCTCTGCTTACCTGGGATGTGGCGTGCATGTCGCGCGCGGGTTGGGGGGAGTGCCGGTGAGCGGTAATGGCTCGGACAAGGGCGTGCTGGTGGTCGTGGGCTTTCTGGCTTGCGTCCTGCTGTATCTCTTCTGTGCCTTCTTGGTAGGCATCGGCTTCGTGTCGTGGACCGGAGCCCTCGTCTGTGCCGGGGTTGTCGTTGTCCTCGTTGCGCTGGGCGGGTTGGCGGGCCGGTAGCTCAGGGAGGGAGGCGGCGGAGGGGAGTCTCAAGGGCCGTTTGCGGAGGACAGGCTGTCCTCCGCAAGCTGCCTCCCTTGCCTCCCTAACCACTGTCTTCCCAGGTCACCCATAGGGAGGTGGGCAGGGAGGCGTGTGGGGAGAACTCCCTTAGTCTTCGGTGCCTCCCTCGTCGTCATCGTCCTCGTCGCGGGCGGCGATGGCGTCGAGGATCCGGTCGAGGCCGACGTGCATCTTGCCGCCGTTGGTCTTGTACTCGCCGTGTCCGGCGTCGTCCAGGACGGCCTTCAGGTCCCGGGGCGACCATGAGCCGTACTCGACGGGGTTGAGGTCCTTCAGGCCGTGCAGCACGTCCAGGGTGAGCATCTTCGTCGCGTGTCCGAGGACGACCGCGATGTCGGTGAGCGGGTCGGCCACGTCGAACGTGGGCACCTCCCATACGCCCTCGTCGTTCCTGTACGCCTTCATGGCGCGCTCGACGACCGGGGTCACCTCGTCGATGCCGGCCTCTTTCCGCACGTAGTAGGAGCGGATCAGCCCAGGCGTCTTCCCGAAGCCCGCGGCCATGGCGGTGCCGACGTCTTCACCTGCGACGAGGGTCGTCGCCGAGTACCCGTTCTTGTGCATGCCGGTGCCGAGGATCGCGTCGTTGCCCTGGTGGTCGTTGATCGCGAACGCGACCTTGTGGGACACGGTCTTGGCGATTCCGCGCGGCAGGCTCGCCGCATCCGCGTCCGGGGTGATCCACATCAGCATGATGGCCGTCTTCCTGGCCTTCTTGGTGACCTTCAGCGCCAGTTCCTTGGCCTCCTTGCCGTACTCCCGGTGTCCGAACAGCTCGTGGACCTCGTCGAACACGACGATCCGGGGCCGCATCGACGGGTCGCGTTCTGCCATCTCGCGGGTGACCTTGGTGTCCGTGCCGAGGCGTTCCAGCTCCTGCCCGCGTCGGGACACCTCGCCGGCGAGGGCGCGCAGCGTGTCCATGGCCGCAACGACGTGCTCGTCGTCGTCGCCCTTGACCAGGCTCCGCAGGCGGGGCCGCATCGGGTCGTAGTCGTTGTTGTACGCCAGGACGTGCACGTCGATCTCGACCAGCGGGTCGAGCATCGCGCCGAGCAGCAGGGCGACGACCAGGGACGACTTGCCGGAGCCCATGATCCCGGCGATCAGGTAGTTCGCAGCCATCAGCCGGCCGATGACCTGCTCGCCGCGGGCGTTGAGCGCAACAGGGACGCCCTTGAAGAAGTCGGTCGTTCCCTCCGTCAGGAGCGGCCAGGACGGTACCGGCTTGGTGAGGACACCGGGGTCGGCAACCCACAGGTCGAGCACGCCAGCCTGATCGCGCGGCTCGGTCGGCCACACCTCGATGGGCTTGCGCATCAGGTTGTGCGCGAGGATCTGCTTCTTGTCGGCGATCATCTCGACGGGAACGCCTTCGGGCAGCTGCAGCTGCGCGTGCCACCCGTTCCCGGACCGGGTCGACGGCTGCACCCACCGGGGCCGCCAGCCCTCCTTGATGGAGGCGTTCAGCGGCGGGATGCCGAGCTTGCCGAGCGCCCGCATGATGGCGTTCTCATCAGGTACGACGTCCCGCTCGTCGCCGTCTGCGGGCAGGGCCCAGGTGGGCGCGGTCCGCTGGTTGCGGCCGACGGCCCAGGCGCCGGCCATGGCGAGGAGTGGCATCGAGTACAGGAACGGGTCCCAGATGACGCTGACCAGGAACCCCAGCCACGCCACCAGTTGGATGACGGCATCGAGCGGACCGAGCACGTCGGCCACATCGTGGTTGTGCCAGGCGATGAGGATGCCCAACAGCAGCAGTACGCCCGTACCGGCAACGACCGTGGTGAACACGGCCTTCGGGAGGCTGATGGCCATCTGCAGCATGTCCATACGCCGCTTGTGCCTGGCGAACCGGTAGGCGTAGGCGCGCTGCTCCCACTTCTGCACCATCTCCTCGTTGCCTGACGCCTCGGCGATGCGCATCATGCGGTGATGCATGGCCGTGGTGCGGGCCTCCCACGCGCGGCGGGTGAGGACGCGGATGCCGCCCCATGTGTAGGCGCCGTGGCGGACGGCGATCCGGTAGGCGGGGTTCTGGCGGTACTCGACGACGATGCGGCGGATCCCTGCGAGCCGGTTGGACGGCTTCGCGTCTTGGGTGGGACGCGGTACGTCCTTGGCGTCCTCGGTCGTCGGGGTGGCGTCCTTGGTGAGGTTGACGGTGTCGCTCATGCGCGGCCTCCCCGGTAGTCGCGCCATACGGAGCGCAGGATGAGGAAGCAGCCGGTGGCGCAGGTCGCGCCGATGGCGACGGCGACGGCCGCCAGGGCGAAAGCGAGCGCGAGGGCGCAGGCCACGCAGCCGCCGACGATGGTCAGGCCGCCGACCGTCCACCACCTCTTCGCGTCGAACGTCGACTTGGGCTCGTGGTGGTGACAGGCCGGTTGTTGGGCCTGGGCGGTCGCCGCGACCTTGGCCAGCTCGACGGCCGCGAGCGCCAGCTGTACGACGGCGGTGTTGGTCTGCGCCTCGGTGACGGCGGCCTCCGCCTTGGCGAGGGAATCGCTCATGTCGCCCACCCGCGGACCTTCCGAGCCATGGCCGGCCGCAGGGCGACACCTGCGGCGAAGGCGATGACGAGCGGGTTGGTGGCCAGGCCGAGAATGAGGGCGGGGCAGAGGACCAGGAGGAGGCCGAGCAGGGCGCCGGCGAGGATCCACTTCATGATCGGGCCTCCGTGGGGAGCTTGTCCGGGTGGAAGAGGTTGTGTCCGCGGCCCGTCTTGTCGTGGACTTCGAGGCGTCCGTCGGCGACCCAGCTGCGGACGGTGGAGGGGTCGACTCCGAAGCGCTCGGCGACGTCCTTGGACGTCAGCAGGACGGGCGTGTCTGCCATGGCAGACACCGCGTACTGGCCCGTCCCGGGCGGGAGTTCGGGCGTCCCGTCAGCGTCCTGCTCGTCGAGTCGGTCGAGGGTCACCTCGGCTTCTGACAGGGGTCCTTGCGGGACCTCTGTCGCTACCTCGGGGACGCTCGGGACGGCGTGGGACGCGGTGGCGTCCTGCGCGTCCTGGGCGAGCCGCTCGTGGAGTTGGCGCATGAGGGCGCCGAACGCAACGAGCGCTGCGGACGGCGGTACGGCAGCCACGACGTACTCCATCGGCTGTGCGCCGTATCCGACGCCGAACACGTTGAGCGCGATGGAGCCGAGGGACCCGAAGGCGGCGAGGGCGACGGCCCACCAGTCCATGCCGCTGCGGGCGAGTGAGGCCCGCAGCATGAGGAGTTCCCCGGCGATGATGAACAGGTCGACGGTGGCGGGCCAGGCCCAGGCGCGGGCGCCGTCGAGGCCACTGCCGCCGGCGATGTCGTGCAGGTGCTCATACGACAGCCAGAACGCTGCGGCGGTGAGCAGTACGGTCACGACGGCGGCGCCGATGGCAAGGCCGTCGCGGGCGTTGACGCGGTTCACCGGTGGTCACCTCGCAGGCGGGCGAGGCCGTCGAGGGCGCGGTCGAGGCGGACGGCGGCGAGGCGCAGGGCGCGGGACAGGTTGCGGCCGTCGGGGACGTCGAGGTCGCAGTGTTCGTCGAGCTCGACGTAGAGGACGGGGAACGGCTCGGGCGCCAGGGTCAGGTAGGGGGCGTGGCTGAGCTGGGCGGTCATGATGGTGGACGGCGCGCTGCGGGCGGTGACGAACGGGACGGTGATCTCTGCCCCGTTGTGGGAGATCTCGTCGAGGGTGCCGACCATGTCGCCGTCGTGCCCGGCGCACCAGGGCGGCTCGTCGATGGTGATCTCGCCGCGGTCGGTGGTCAGCAGGGTGACGGTGCCGTCGCCGTAGCGGGCGCTCTGCTGTGCCCGGTCGTCGGCGGTCCGGGTGTAGGCGCGGTTGATGGCCGCGTCGATGGTGGGGAGGATGCCCGCCTCGTTGACGCGGCGGACCACGGCTTCGGTTTCTCGGTAGAGGCTGATGGTTGCGGCGGCGGCGAGGTGGCCTTCGACTTCGCGGCGGATGTCGCGGACGGCCATGTCGTCGAGCGGGGGTGTGCCGTTGAGTTCGGCGTGGCCGATGGCGAGGGCCGTGCGCAGCTGGTCGCGGGACACTTCGACGGCGAGCCGGACGACGGCGAACGCCTCGCTGTTCTCGTCGCAGGGGAACGTCTCGGTGGGCCCGAACTGCTCCAGGTCGGAGGTCACTCGCCCTCACCCGCCTCGACGCCGAGGGCGCGCAGCAGGATGCGGAGGGATTCGGTGAGGTGCCCGTGGGCATGGCTGATGCCGTTGGGGTCGCCGAAGTCGGGCTGGCCGTACTTGGTGAGGCTGCGCCGTCCCAGGGCGATGGCGACGTCGAGGTCGCTCGGCTCGGGGGCGTGGACGCCGGCGGCGTAGGTCGGGAGCAGGTTGGGGACTGAGGCCCGCTCCTGCTGCCCCTTGGCGAGGTCCTCGCGGGCCAGGCGGTGCAGCTCGGCAACGCGGTCGGAACTTGCGGGCACGTCGGGGCGCGCGAAATGATCGGTCATGCCGACTCCTGGCTTCATCAGGTAGTTCGGTAGAGGGTCGGGCGGTGCGCGCGCCGGGTGCTCCAACACCCGTGCTGCCGTCCGGCCCTCGTGGTCTATTCGGTTGTGGAGGCGTCCGGTTCGGACGCCTTCTTTCGTTTGAGCTCGTCTCTCTTGAGCGCTTGGTCGACGGCCTGCCAGCTGCGCCCGAGTTCTCGGGCGACGTCGGCGACCGTGCCGAGTTCCGCTACGCCTTCGCGCAGGGCCTCGGCTCGTCGTGTGGCGGCATCCGAGACGAGTCCGTTCAGCTGCTCCAACAGCTTCTCTTCCCCGAGAATCCGGTCCCGCCAGGACATCGGTTCCATCCCCATGACAGTATCCAACATGGGTGTTGGATGCAAGGTGTTCACGTCGAGGGCTCGGACTTCTTCGCCCGCTGGAACGCAGCGTGGATCAGCCGCTGAGCCTCCGCCAAGTGCCGGGCGCAGATCAACAGTTCGGCGCCCGGGTCGACAGCCTCACCGGTGCACTGGTCGCTGAGACGGTTCAGGACGCGACAGCGCACGATGCGTCCAGTCACGACGCCCCCTCGGGCTGGAGTGTCCGCAGCATCAGGAAGTCGCCGGACGCGTACACGCAGGTGCACCACGGGCAGACGAGGGACGTCTCGCCGGAGCGGTGGCGCAGGACGGCCCCGCACACCACGCCGGACGCGTCCGCCGCGACGCACTGGCCGATGCGCCGGCCGCGGTCCGGCAGCGCGCCGACGATGGACAGGGCCGCGCCCTCCATCTCCCGTACCTCGCGCGCCAGGTCGCCGGCCGCCGGGTAGGAGGCGGCGATCCACTCCAGGCTCATCGAGAGCCAG
Source organism: Streptomyces sp. NPDC058469 (assembly GCF_042721125.1). Lineage (NCBI taxonomy): Bacteria > Bacillati > Actinomycetota > Actinomycetes > Kitasatosporales > Streptomycetaceae > Streptomyces > Streptomyces sp. NPDC058469. Next base: position 41,972 of record NZ_JBHXME010000061.1, on the reverse strand, counting down.
CGCGCGGCGGCCAGTACGCGACGCTCGACGCTGCCCTCGATGGCGGGCTGCCCCCAGCCGCGCACGGCCTGGACGTCGGAGCGCCGGCCCTCCAGGACGAGGGCGATGCCGCCGTACCGGAGGTCGAGGACCGCCTCGTCGACGGGCAGGTTTGCCTCCGTCACCTTGACGGTCACAAACTCTGCGCCGCCGTGTACGGCCGGGGTGAGGAATCCGGCGAGCGCCTCATACAGCTTCGGCATGCGGTCGAGGCGCTCCGCCAGGGCGAGCGTGTCGCCCTGGCAGAGGTAGCCGTGCTCGAGGTCCCGCCCGCACGCTTCGCACTGGTTCACGTGCCGGCCTCCTCTCGCGTGGTCTCCAGCTTGGCGAGGGCGGCGCGTGCGGCCTTGCGGTCGCGGCGGTCGTCGAGGATGCCGAAGCCGACATGGATGAGCAGCATCAGGTCCATGCCCGCGGTGATGCCGAGGGCCAGCGTCTGAATGTCGTGGTCGCTCATCAGAACGGGGGCTCTTCCGGGTGGCCGACCGGCGCCGGGGCCGCGGCGGGCTGCTGCTGCGCGCCACCCCATCCGCCACCCTGCGCCTGGCCGTTGGCGGGCTGGGCTCCGGCCCACGGGTCATCCGTTGCCTTCTGAGCAACGGCTGCCTGCCCGCCGCCGCTCGGGTTCTTGACGACCTTGACGGTGGCGCGGGCGAGGGTCGGCCCGACCTCGTCGACGTCGATCTCGTAGACCGTGCGCTTGACGCCCTCGCGGTCCTCGTAGCTGCGCTGCTTCAACCGGCCCTGGACGATGACGCGGACGCCGCGCTGGAGGGACTCGGCAACGTTCTCTGCCGCCTGCCGCCACACCGAGCAGGTCAGGAACAGGGCGTCGCCGTCCTTCCACTCATTGGTCTCGCGGTTGAAGACGCGCGGGGTGGAGGCGATGCGGAACTTGGCGACTGCGACCCCGGCCGGGGTGAAGCGGAGTTCGGGATCGTCGACCAGGTTGCCGACGATCGTGATGACGGTCTCTCCGGACATCAGGGGGTCTCCTTGTTCGGGCGCTGGGTGGTGGAGCACCACGGGTCGTGGGCGATCTGCTGATAGGTGGGCGCGGTGCCGTTGCAGCCGTCGCAGAACGCCGCGTTCCGGCCCTGGTGCCGCAGCTTGGCGGCGTGCCGGATGGCGAGGCCGCGTTTGCGGGCGGCGGCGAACGCTGCGCGGCGCCGCTTGGCCGCCTCGGCACGGCGAGCGGCGGCGGCGATCTTCTCCGCCACGACGTCATCGACGTTCACGGCAGCCGTGCCGGGGGCAGAAGGGGCAGCCGCGTGCGCAAACTTTCGGCGGTACAGACAGAGCGACCGATCCGTGATCCGAATGCGGGGTAATGCCCGTTTCCGCTGATGTCCCTACAGGGAAACTTTCCGAAATTACCTGCCCCTTCTGCCCCCTGTGACAGATCAGTGCAGGTCAGAAAGGGTTTAGAGCGGGGGCAGATACGGCCTTTGGGCTGCCCCCAAGCTGCCCCCACCTGCCCCCTTGTTGCTGCCCCTACCTGCCCCAAAGCTGCCCCCTGTGGATAACTCCGTCCCGAGCCACGAAGGTGCAGGTCAGTGGCTGTGGAAAAGCGCAGCAGCAAGGGGACGGTGTGGGGCTGGGGGCAGCTGCTGGGGGCAGGTAGCTGCGTGGTGCTGAAGGGGGCAGCAGGACGCTGGCGCATCAACGCCCCCACCCTGCGGGCGCCATCTGCTTGGGGCCGATGGTGATGCCCGCGTAGCCGCGCGTGCCGCTGATCTTGGCTTGGCGGTAGGACACGTCGAGGCGTGCGTAGAACCTGGACGGGCGGAGCGGCTCGCGCATGGCGGACTCTTTGCACCACCGTTTGTATAGCTCGTACAGCTCGGTGCGCGGGGACCAGCCGCCCTCTTCGATGGTGAGGAAGTCGTCCTCGGCGAACTCGCCGACGAACGCGGTGACGCCGTCGGCGGTGGACCGGAACCGCTCGCCGGCCTGGACGACTTCGGGCGGCGGGGTGAGGCCGTCTCGCAGGTACAGGCGCAGGCCCTCCGCTGCCCACGCGAAGATGCCGTCGAGTTCGGCGTGCAGCTTCTCCTCAAGCCGCTCGTCGCGGTCGGGGTCTCCGGCGAGGAACTGGCGGAGGAACGGGACGACGCGGATGCGGGTCCAGATGGCGTCGTCGTCGCCGGTGACCTTCGGGTACTGGTTGGAGCACACCCAGATCACGCACTCGGGGGTCCAGCTGCGGTTGTTCTCGTACAGGGCGCGGGTGCGCTGGTCGTCGCGACCCGTGAGCCGCTTTACGAGGGCCTCGTCCATCTCTTCGCCGGGCCGTGACTCGGAGGTGGTGACGAATCTCTTGCCTGCCATGTCGTCGACGTCGTTGTTGATGGCGCCCTCGCGGCGGGGGCGGAGCGCGCCGTCGGAGGCGACCTGCCCGTACTCGCCGAACAGGCGGGTCATGACGCCCGTGAAGATGCTCTTGCCGGTGTCGGAGGGGCCGTACAGGTAGACGAGTGTCTTCTCGTTAGACAGGCCGGACAGGGTGTATCCGGCGGCTTTCTGCAGGTAGAGGCGGGTGTCCTCCTCGGGGAGGTTCATCGCCAGGAAGCGCTCCCATTGGGGCGCCTTGGCATTCGGGTTGTAGGGGATGCCGAACATCTTCGACAGCATCAGGTCGGGGTCGTGCGGGCGGAGTTGGACGCGGTCGGTGTCGAGGACGCCGTTGGGCAAGTTGAGGTACCGCCGGTCGCGGTCGAAGTCCTCGGTCTGTGCGTGCAGTTCGGGGAAGGACAGGGCGGAGGAGATGGCGCGGCCCATGGTGCGGTGATCGCGGAGCTTGGCGACGTATACGAGGAAGACGTCCCGGTCGCTGGGCAGTTGCTTGCCCTTGTCGTCGACGGGGTTGTCGGCGCTGTACTCCAGGGCTTCGGACTTGGGCAGGTCTTCGACGGTGAGGCGCATGAGGGTGCGGACGAGGGTGTCGCCGCCGTGGAACGCCCACCGGCGCCCGTCGTACACGGCCCACTCCCCACCCTTCTTGACGAGCACCCAGCGGACGATCGGCCCGTAACGGTCGATCAGGCGCTGGGCGTTGCCGATGTCGTCACGGGTCCGCATCGTCCGGGCGGCCCGCGGGGGTGGCGGGAAGGTGGTGACGGGGCGCAGCTTCGGTGCCGCGCCTGTCCACTCCTCGCCGCCCCACAGATCCTCGTCGGACGGAGAGCCGACATCGGCGGCCGAGGTCACGCTGCCTCCTGTCGCTGCTGGGTGTAGGTGAGGTAGGCGCCGGGCTGGCCCGGTACGGCGATCGGCGGCCACCCTGCCGCCGCCTGCAACTGGTGTGCCGGCTTGGGCTTGGCGGCGGCGTCGAGCTGGGCGCGGCTGCGGGTGTCGATGAGGTTGGGCGTCCGGCCCAGGTTCCTCAGCCAGGCGCTGAGTTCTTCCTCGTCGCCGTACTTCCGCCACATCTCGGCGGCCTCAAGCGCCCCGGCCAGGCGCCGGGGGTCGTCGGGGTTGAGGGCGACCCACTCGGGGCTGCCGTACTTGGGGAAGTCGCGGGACGACCATGCGATCTTGGCGTTTGCCCACAGCGCGGTCATGGCGTCCGGGTCCACGGCGGACGGCTCCGGGGCAGGGGTACTCACAATCTGAGTACCCTCGCCGCACCCGGTCGCGATGCAGTCGATGGGGTCGCGGTGTCCGCAGTCGAGCGGCTCGCAGCGGCTTGCCGCTTCACGGCGGTTCGCCAGCTGCGCTGCGGGGCCGAGGGAGTCGAGCCGGATCGCTGTGACCGGCTTCGGCTCGGGGGTGCTGTTCACGAACGGCTCTTCTCTTCGAGCTGGATCAAGTGTTCGCGGGGGTGCGGGCCGGGCACGTCGGGGGCGGTGTGCCCGGCCCGCGGTCATGCGGCCTTGCGGAGCGCCTGGGCGACTGCGTCTGCCATGGCGGTGATGTCGGCGCACCAGTGGCGGCCTGCGGCGAGGATGCTGCGAGCGCTGGGCTGGGCCTCAAGGTCCGTGCGGATCGCGTCGAGGGTCAGCTGCCGCTGGGCCCGTTCCGCGGCGTAGCGCAGACGCGTGTCGTCGGACGTGTCGGTCACGCCTGCCGCCCGAGGTGCTCGTGGCGGACGCGGACGAGCTCGGCGTGACGGATGCGCATCCCGTCGACGCGCTGCTGCAACTTGTCGATGACGATGGCGAGTCCGTCGTCGTCGAGGTCCTCGATGTAGTGGTCCTCGGTGACCTCGACGGCGGCGTGCGGGATCCGCTTCTCCTCGTCCGGGTGGACGGGGTAGGACTTGATGAGGACGCTGAGCGTGGCCCAGTCCTGCCCGTCGGTGGAGCCGCAGCCGATCGGCAGTTCGGTGGAGTTGGCCTGGTCGAAGTTGATGCACACGACGTCGTCGGCGTCCGCGGTGCCGCTGGTCATCTCGAAGTGCAGGCCGTGGCAGCCTTCCAGGCAGGTGCCCTTGAGCGGCATTCCGGTCTTGTTGTCGGCGATGAGCCAGGAACGGCGCGGGCCCGTCGGCGCCTGCTTCGTGGCGGCCTCGTAGTCGAGCGCGAGACGGACAGCCTTGGCGATGATGCGGTACTGCTCGGCGGCCTTGGCGATGACCTGGTCCGGGGTGACCACCTGAAGGTCACCCTGGCTGGGGTCGCTGCTACCGATCAGCATGGGCTGGCCGGACTCAAGGTCGTTCATGACCTCGACGTGGAAGGTGGCGCTGATGCTCTGCTCTGCGATGGCCGACGGCGCCGTTGCCGTCGCGGTTACTCTGTTCATGAGCGTGTTCCGTTTCTTACTTCGCGGTAGCTGCGGATTGCTCGACTGGAGAGGCCGGCTGGTACCCGGCCTCTTCGTCGTTTCCGGCGGACGCTCCGGCCTGGTACGTCGGAGCGGTGCCGTTCTCCTGGGGCAGGAGCCCGAGGAAGCGCTGGAGGTCTACGGACCGGGCGACGCGTCGGCGTCCCAGGGGGATGACCTCGATGGGCAGGCGGCCTTGGGCCGCGAGCTGGTACGTGGTGGATTCGGCGAGCCCGAGGGCCTTGCCGACGGTCGGCCACAGCGGGACGAGTGCGGGCTGGTCGAGGATCTCGGCGATGGACAGAGCCGACGCGGTCATGCGGCGCTCGCCAGCGAGTCGAGCCACGCGTCGACCTGCCTCCGGCGGGCACGAAGGTGCCTGCCCACACGGGTCCATTGAGGACCGATCCCTCTGGTCTTCCAGCCGTAGATCGTCGACTTCGGGATGCGAAGCTCTTCGGCCAAGTCTTCGACGGAGACCCAGGTGTGGTCGCAGTCCGTCCTCGCGGCGCTGGTCAGAGCGATGTCCTGAGTTGCCATTACTTGCCGTCCTGGAGAGTTTGGTGCCGGACGCTCCAGACTCTGCATCACCAGTCTCGACAGTGTCAAGCGTTCATGTCCAAGCGCTGCAAGATGTCCAGATCCCGCCTGGGGCGTCTGGCGCCAGTCGCTCCAGACCGCTTACGGTGAAGCTATGGCAACTGACGAAAACCCACGGCAACTGTCCGTGGTCATCGGCGAGGGTCTCCGGAAGTTCCGGGAGAGCCGCGGATTGAGACAAGAAGACATCGCCAACGCTGCGCGTGAGTACGGATTCAACTGGGGGCGCAGTAGCGTGGCGGGCCTGGAAGCCGGAAACAGGGATCTATCCATGAGCGAACTGCTAATGATCCCTTCCATCATCAAGAAACTGGGCGGCTGGGATGAGCCGCTGGTTCCGGCTGATGCGCGCTTGCAGATTAACGAATCACTATGGATGCCTGGATCCCAGATCGCCTCCCACGTATTTGCACTCCTTACGCCCACGGCGCTTCCCAAGCGACTTAATGAAGGGCCAGCCCCTGTTGCAGACGAAGTGCTGTTGCTCGGCAGCATTGAGAACGAGGAATACGGTCAGCCACGACGGGGCGTGATCATGAGGGTCAGCGTCTACGAGTACCTCTATCGAAAGATGTGGCCAGAGAGGGCGGAGACCCCTTGGGTGTCCCTGACGGTGTCCATGGAGGTGACGCGGAAGGTGGGCGACCGCATCACCACCCCTGATGGCAAGTCGGCCGATGTCGGGCTTGTGCAGGCATTCGCTTTGGGTATGTGGGGGCGCACCGTTGGCGATGAACGCGATGCTCGCGCTGAATCTCGTGGGGTCTACGAGACGAAGCGAGCACTTCAAAGCGCGCGCGGCCATGTTACTCGGGAGCTGATTGAAGAACTCCAGGAAGAGATCACAAAACGATGGACCGAAGTTCAGGAGCACATTCAATACACGCGAGAGAAGATCTCAACAGACGAAGGGATGGAGCAGTGGGATAATGAGGCGATGCGTCTGTTCCACCCCGATTGGGGTTCAGAAATGTCCGACGCGGCATCGGCGCACCTTGCGCGACGGGGCAAGTTCCTACGCAGGAAGTAATTGGAAGAGTTTGGAGGGTGATTAGGTGAAGGGCTCTACGTACCGCCGTTGCTATTGCCGCGGCGAGGACGGCAAGGCGCTTGGAAAGACGTGCCCGAACCTGTCGAGCCGCCGGCACGGGGTGTGGGCGGTACGTCAGGAACTCCCGCCGCGCGAGGACGCCACCCGCCGCTCGTTCTCCCGCTCCGGCTACGACACGGCCAAGGACGCGCAGGCCGACCTCGACAAGGTGCGCGCACTCCTCGACCTGCCTGACGGCGACGACGCCGAGGGCCAGGTCCGGATAGGCGACCTGCTCGAAGAGGTCTCCAAGAACAAGAAGGCGTCGCTGCCCGGCGTCGAGGAGACTCGCCGCCGGTTCCGCACTGGGCTGAAGCTGACGGACGTGATGACCGTGGCCGCCCTGCTCGACGAGTGGCTGGAGGCCAAGGAGAAGTCTCGCCGCGCGACGACCGTGAACGGCTACAAGTCGAGGGTCAACTACCACCTGCGCGACGGCGTCGGCCACCACCGCCTGGACCGTCTGACCGTCACACACGTGCAGGACTTCTTCGACGGGCTCGACGACCGCAACGAAGTGATCCGCGCGGAGAACGAGGCGCGGCACGAGCAGGTCGCCAGGGCCACGTGGGGCAAGCGGTCCCGGCCGCCGGCCGCGGAGGCGCAACGGCTGGCCGCCGAGCGGGCCGCGCTGGCGGAGATGCCGCCGTTCCGCCGGATCACCGGGCAGGCGACGAAGCACGACATCCGCCGGGCTCTGCGTACCGCGCTGAACTTCGCAATCGGCCGGCAGTACATCACCTTCAACCCGGCGGCCCACATCGACATCGGGTCGGCGAAACGGCCGAAGGGGATGCTGTGGACGGCTGAGCGCGTGGCGCGCTGGCGTGAGACCGGGGTGAAGCCGGGCCCGGTCATGGTGTGGACGCCCGCCCAACTGGGCGCGTTCCTCGACGAGGCCGAGCCGCACCGCCTCTACGCCTTCTACCACTTGGTCGCGCACCACGGGCTGCGCCGTGGTGAAGGGGTGGGCCAGGACTGGACGAACGTCGACTGGAAGGCCCGCACGATCGCCGTGGCGAAGGAGATCGTGACGGATGGCTGGACGCCCATCGAGACGGACCCGAAGACGGACGGGTCGGCGGCGGCCGTGAAGCTGGACCGCGAGACGGTGGCGGTCCTCCTGGCGCACCGCGAGCGTCAGGGCGGGGAGCGGGACGCCCGGCTGGAGAAGCGGCTGCCGTGGACGGACACGGGCAAGATCTTCGTCCAGGAGGACGGGACGTGGCTGCATCCGGAGATGGTCAGCGACGGGTTCCGCGAGATCGTGGCCGCCGCGGATCTGCCGCCCATCAACTTGCGGGACTTGAGGCACGGCGCGGCGGCGTTGGTAAAGGCCGGCGGCGGCGACATCCATGACGCGAAGGCGAAGCTGCGGCACTCGACGATCAGCTTGACCAGCGACACGTACATGGAGCTGTTCGAGGAGTACGAGGAAGACCTGGCGGAGCGGTCCGCTGCGGCTGTCCCCCGTGCCCGGAAGCCGGTCTCTGACACTGCCGCTCACGCATCGCTCACGCACGGGCCAGATGGCGAAGGGCAGGACGGGGGCGAAACTACCCCTGACCTGCCCTCTAGTTGAGCCCCCTGTCGGATTCGAACCGACGACCTACGCATTACAAGACCATGAGTGATCGTGTTGCGTGGTGTCTCCCCGTGCTGTGTAGTGACGTTTTTCCTGATCAGAGCATGTGCAGCAGGTTGACCCGTGCCACCCCGTGATGCACCGTCCAAAGGCGTCTGTCCACCAGCTGTCCACCGGAGGTGTTGTGGCCAGCCCACCAGCGAGCCTGGGGCCCGGCTCCTGACGACGCCGTAGCCGGTCGGCGGGGCGGACGGAAGTCGCTGTAGGACCTCTACAAGCGCCGCTTTGCTAAGGGCTTGCAGGGAATCAAAGTGTTACTTCCGTGCAAGCCCTTAGGAATCCTGTCGCGTCCCCGGTGTGAACCCCGGTTCGGTCAATAGGGAGATCTCATAGCCGCCGTCGCCCGACACTAGCGAGTCACTCTCCCAGTGCAGCTCAACCTCGCCCAGGCCCCTGTTCCGGATGAGCCAGTCGTAGTTCTTCAGCGCGGTGATCGTCTCTTCGGTCATGGGACCGAGGCTACTGAACTGGGCATTCAGACGCTGGTGTTCACCGGGATCGGGACCTGGCACCCCCCGGAAGCTGTGAGCACCCGATCGAGGGAAGTTTAGCGCCGCATCCCCGGCTCGTGCCGCTTCTTTGGATAACGTCCTGCACGGCAAGCCGCGTACTGCCGCTCACCACCGCTTCCGGGTCCACGCCGTACCGGATGCGGACGGTCAAGGTCTTTCGAGGCCCGCGTTCCGAGACTCCATTCGTCGTGTCAGCGGCAGTCGTATGAGTCGGTCCGGGGGCGTGGCCTGGTCGGCAGGGGATACGTCATGCCGAAGCACCAGTCCACCGACGCTCAGGCCGCACGCAAGGATGCCCGCGGCGGCGTCAAGTACACCTCCGCTCTCCGTACCCGTGAGGCGAAGACGATCGCCACGCCTGATGTCCATGTGCTGCAGTTCCTGGCCGAACGGTCGGGGAACCTGTACCAGCTGGTGGGCGGAGTTGCGGCGGCCCTGGCGCACAGCGGGCAACGTGTGCTGGTACTGCAGGAAGCCAGCGATAGCTGGGCATGGAACTTCGGCCGCCGCACCCGTAGGAAGCCGGAGCCGGTTACTCCGCCAGAGCCGGAGACCACCCCGGTGTGGGCGTCGGCCTCGGGCCCGGGCGCACTGGTGGCCCATACATGTGTGTGGGAGACCCGAGGGCCGGCGAGCAATCGGGGCTTCCCGGAGCGGGATCGAACCCTACTGGAAGCGACCGTGCACAAGGCGCGCTCCGACTACGACGTGATCACGTTCTTCTGCCGCGTCACGGGTGGGCCTACCCCAACCGGGAAATTGCCACGGCGTTTGTCGCCATCGGAGAAGTAAACGACTTCCCGCACACCGACTGCCGCGTCATGCTGCCCGGAACCCTTGAAGAGCAGGGCGTGCCCCTCAACCCCGAGCAGTGCTCCGCTGTCCTGCGTGAGCGCTGCCTGTCCTTCCTCTTCAACCACCTGGCCGTTCCCGTTGACGGGTTGATCTGGCAGCTGAACTGGAAACTGCCCGTAGACACGAAGTACTTGGCGGCCGTCGACAGCGACATGGACCGCGCCGGACTGCACACCCTCGGTTGGACGACCCAGGACAAGCCCGCCCTACACCAGCAGTTGCCTGAGGTTCACCAGCTCCAGGACCCGGACTTCGTCCAGCCGTACCAGCAGATCGCGGCACGCCTTCGCCTGGCTGTGGCGGCGTCAACTGGCTCCGCCACAGCCAGGCGTGGTTGATGTTCCACCTGCGCAGGGGTGTCTCGCGGCACGCCTGCTGTCATGAGGCGACGCATGACAACTGGGTGGGGCGGCTCCCTGCTCGCCAACTCCCGTGCCGACGACATGGATGCGGGCCAGAGCGACGCCCGAACCAACAGCTCGCTGACGACGACCTTGAACCGGCGGAATGACTCCAGCCGATAACTACAGGCGCAGTGCTTCAGCCGCGCCGTAACCTCTCGGACTATGAAGGTGTCTGAGAAGGGGTCAGAGGATATCTCCTACCTGGCCCCGCTCTTCAATGCGGCGGCAGCGTATCGGGCCGAAGACCATTTCATGCTGTTGCCCAAGCCCGCGGCTCGCAGCAGCCTGGCAGCGGACGACCGACCGTTGAAGTCGTGGAGCGCCGCCAAGTTCGTCCGTTCCTCCTTCACGGCCGGCCTGATACATGTCGAGGCCCTGACCAAGCTGGTGGTCGTCGCGAAGCAGATCGATCCGTACAGCCCGTGGACCCTGCTGCGCGGTGCCCAGGAGAACTTCGCCACGGCCGTGTGGCTGCTGGACGGTAAGGACCGAGCCGAGCGCCAGCACCGCGCGCTCACCTTGTGGGCCGAAGACTTTCGCAACCGCGCCCAGCATGAAGCCGATGTGCAGCACGTCGTCACGGGTCCCAAGGAGAAAACCGGCTGGCAACGTCATGAGGAGATCAAGCAGCTCGCTGACAACCTGGGTCTCCCCAAGTTGCCCAGGCCGAGCGCTGGAGACATCATCTTCGCTGCGGCCTCGGCTGCAGGGCTCAATCCCGAGCGAACCCGAGCATCGTGGCGGGTAGCCTCCGGCTTCGCCCACGGCCGCATCTGGCCCAACCTTCGCGCTTCCGAACCCCGCAGCGCCGCCCCCACAGCCGACGGCTACCTGATCGGCTTCGTGGTAGACGACGCACAGCTTGAAGCCCTGGCCAAGGCGTGCCTGAAGCTCCTGGAACACGCCGCTCGGCGGTACGAAGCCCGCAATACACCGTAGGGCAGCACTATTTCGCCCAGGTAGATGCGCTGCCGTTCGTTCAACAACTCCCAGGTCTTCAGTGCGGCTTACGAGGGATCCTGCTGCCGCTTGCCCGGGATCTGCGGCGCCGGCTCACCTGTAGGTGTGCACATCCAGGCGTCCATGACCATACGCACGGGCACGCCGTAGACCTTCGCGAGAGGAGCGAGCAACCTGCCGGTCGTCTGAACGTCCTTCCACCTCCCGCCACGCACCTCGCGACCGCTCTCCAGAGCCGCCACCTTGACTGCGGACACGCACAGCTCACGTCCGGCGGATGATGCTCGCAGCAGCTCGGCGACTCGGTCGAGGGGCAGTCCAGCGGCATAGCGAAGATCGATCAACGTCTCCGCACCGCGCTGAGCTCCGGTGAGCGCTCCAGAGTCGCACCCCAAAGCCTTAGCCAGCTGGTCCAACCGGGCCGGAGTGGGCGAGTGCCTTCCCTCCTCGTAGAAGAAGATCATCCTCTCCAACACCCCAGCCCGAGCCGCCAGCTCCGCTCGTGTCAGCCCCAACTCGTCGCGCCGGGCCGCCAGGCGGCTCGGCGCGATTCTGCGAAGGGGCGCGGGCATAACTCCATAAGAGCCAGGCTGAAGACTTCATTGCAACCGTGCCTCTGTTGTCGGCCCTACCGCCGGCACGGATCAACACTGACACCGGCGAGCCGTCCCCTGAACGGTGCGCGCCGCCTGACCGCTCCGTCATCCTTGGGTCTGCACAGTCTCCGGAGGTAAACGGTGCAGCTTCACCGCAGGAACCGCACTCTGACGGCATCTCTGTGACACCAGCCTCGCTCCACCCCTGATCGAATGATCATTCTCCGAGCGCATCAGTCGACGCGACACTTTCGCCGAGCACCGAGAGGAGCCGCTCCCTCATCCGAAGTCTGCGCCCCTCGTAGAAGTCGAGGAACCCGACGGGCTCGCTGGGGAGGAGGTCGAGGTCGTTGCGAGTGACGTACTCCTCTCGGGTCTGCACGGTCGGGAAATGCGGCCCGCCAAGCCACTCCCATGGCCAGGCATCGCTTTTCTCGACATTCGGCGTGCCGGCGAGTAGCTGGAGGTTGGGCAGGCCGTTGGCCCTGACGAGGTATTCCTCGATCTTCTCGGCGGGTATCCCCATCCGGGTCAAGGCACTCCGCCTGAACCGGGAACGCGGGAAGATGTGGTCCTCGTGGACGTCCTGACTGAGATTCAGGCCCGGGTACAGCAACGCCAGCACGGCGAAGGTACGAGCCTTGGAGTACTGCAGGTCGAGGAGTTCCTCGACCTCCTCGGGCCCGAACTGCAAGGACTTGCCGCGCGCGGCCATCGCTGACTCGATGTCAGCTGCAGGGAAGCCGTCACTGGGCGGAGATTGGCGGATGACGGTGCAGATGCGGTTGAGCAGTGTGTCCAGTCCGGAGCCCCACACCCCGCGTTTGAGGAGACTGCGGAAGACCCACGATCGGACGGCTTCACGGTCCTTGGAGTGTGCACTTGAGACGATGTAGGCGTCGTCGTGGCCGTGTGAGTGCAGGTAGTAGGCAAGTGGGATAACGACGCTGTCTGCGGTCAGCGTGCGCTCGGAGAGACCGAAGGTGGCCAGGAGCCTGGCGGAACGCAAGAGGCTGGCGCGCATTTGAGGCCACGCCTTCTCCAGTCGCTCCATGTTGGCTTGGGTGAAGTTCGATATCTTGAAGCGGAAGTCGGGCGCTTCGGTCAATACCAGGCCCGCTTTTAGTACCAGGTCCTTACTGAAGGCGAACGGGCGTCCCTGCTCCTGGTTGAGTTCGGTGACCAGTGACCGAATTTCTTCTCGGGCATCCAATTCGCGCCATTGATTGGTGGCCATGGACAGCAACAGGTCAGAGTTCGAGAGTTTGGTGCCGCCGCTGTTGACCCTGACGAAGATGTCCAGCACTCGATCAGCGTCCGTCGATTCCTCGAGATACGCATTGATGGCTGTCTTCGTCCGGACCCCCTCGTACAAGTTGTACAAGGTGTTGAAAGGCTGAGAGCCGGACAGTCTGTGCTGTTCGAGCGCCGCCATCATCGCTGGCCCGCTGTTCTCCAGTTGGAGTATATCGGCAACCTTGAACCAGGGACATTGGCCGTCCAGCTCGGACTCCGCCTCCTGCTCGGTCAGGAACTGGAGGTCGTAGGTGAGGCCGAGTTCCTCGTCTCCAGTTCTGCTGAGCAGGTTCAGATACAAGCGCTTGCGCGGATAGGCATCAGGGTTGGCGGCCCACTTACGTGGCAGGCGTTCCGCGTAGCTACCGTAGAGGCCGATATTGAGCGAGGTGAACCGCTGCTGGCCGTCGAGCACGGCTGTCACGTTCCGGCCTGCCGAGATCTGGGCAACCCGCGCATAGGGGTTCTTCTCATGATAGTCAGCGAGAAAGTCGTAGAAGGTGAACTGGGCTGCCTGTTCTGGGACGACGTTCCAGAGCAGGAACGACCCAACCGGATAGCCGCGCATCAGACTGTCGAACAGCACACATATCTGGTCAGAGCCCCAGACGAATTCGCGCTGGATCGCCGGTAGCACCCATGACCGGATATGGATGTTCTTGAGCGCCTCGGCGACAGTCATGGGCGGCAGAAAACCCACAGTTCCCACCAATCATCGAAAATGAGGATGCGTCAGAAACGACGTGTCAAGCGTACCGGCTGCGGCGTGCACACGGAGAGCTGATGCTCCCTCGCCGATGCCCTGGTCCGGAGCAGAGACGCCTCATCCTTCCGGCCGGAATAGTGCAGTACCGCCACCGATTGATCCTCCTGTAGTGATCGCAGGAGGGGGACGCTGGTGACCGACCTGAAGCTGTTCCGGCTGGATGCCGATGACCGGGACGTCGAGCTGCGGGGTTCGACGGTGGCGCTGGAGGTGGAGCTTCAGCGTCGGATCGAGGCGGGGATGGAGACGATGCTCGGCATCCGTTTCCTAGCGTCCGAGTACCCGACAGGGCCCTGGCATCGGGGCCGGATCGACACGCTCGGGCTCGACGAGAACAACACGCCCGTCGTGATCGAATTCAAGAAGGGGGCGGACGCCGGGGTGCTGTCCCAGTCGGTCTCCTACCTGGCCTGGCTGGACTCGGCACACCACGAGTTCGAGGCGCTGGTCAAGGAGAAGCTGGGCATCAAGGCCGCTGAGTCGATCGACTGGCAGAACCCGCGAATGGTCTGCATCGCGGCCAGCTTCTCGCACCACGACCGGGTCGCGGTTCAGCACCTGCACGAGCGCATCGACCTGGTGCGCTACCGCATCTTCGACGGCGGGTTGCTGGGCCTGCTGTTGGTCGAGTCCGCACCGGGTTCTCCCCATCCCGCTCTGGCTCGGCATCAGCGACGGAAGAAGAAGACGCCCGGTGCTGGCGGAGGACACGGGAAGCCGTCGATACCGGTGGCCCCGGGCGTCGTTCCGGCTTGCCTACAGGACCTGTATGCCGAATTGGACGAGTCCCTCACCGCCTGGGGTGAAGTCGAGGTGGCTCCGCTTCTGCACTACATCGCCTACCGGCGGATGGTGAACCTTGCCGAGGTGATCTTCCGCCCGAAGCACGAGGTGATCGTGGTCTACCTCAGAGTCGACCCGGACACGATCGAGCTGGAGGAGGACTTCTCCCGCGATATGCGCGGGATCGGCCACCTCGGAACGGGCGATCTGGAGGTGCGCATCTCCTCGGCGGCCGACTTGGAGAAGGCCGGCCCGCTGATCCGGCGAGCGCTCGAGCCGGCCTAAGGCGTAGGCCAGCGCGCGGCGGCGTTCCAGGTCGGAGGTCTCCGGTGCGCCTCGCTTCGCATCCTAGGATTCTTGGGACGCAACCACAGCATCGAGAGACACGGAGCACCGCACGGACAGTTCAATGGGATCTGACCCCGAAGTGTCCGGGCTTTCCTATCGTTCGAACCGGAATCCGAAGAGCCCGCCCTCGTCGTAAGCATCTGTCAGCAGTGGCTCGATGATGTAGGGCGCCGGATCGAATCCGAGACTACGGGTCTGGGTGAGCTTGTCTTCGTTGATGGTGACGATGTACTGCATACCTTCTGCCTCGGTGATGTCCACCGCCGCCTCGAGCGCTCTCGTCACCTGACGGTCATCGACTCCGTCGAAGATGTGGCTGTCATGTACCAGGAAGTCAGGGGCGCGACCCTCACGATGACCGATTACGGCCATCGTGAGGTCGAAGCAGAAGATCGACATCTTGTTGATGCCCTGGCTGACGTCGCTGCTGATCTTCGGGGTGATCTTCAGACTGCTCTTCCCGGCCTCAACCGAGAGGTAGGCCGGCCGATCGTTGCCGTACAGCCTGCTAGCAAGTTCGTGAAACAGAACGGTCGCCTGGCCGATCTGCTGTTGCCTCTCCTGTAGATCAGTGTCGACCTCCCGAACGAGGTCGATGCGCGTCGCCTCAATCTCCCGGCTGCTCGCCTCCACCGTCTGGGCGACATCCAACCGGTGCTGCAGCGCCCCTAGCTTCGCCTCTTCCTGCGCCAGGATCTTCTGCAGCGCCGTAAGACGGTCGAGCGCCCCACCTTCACTGAGGTCCTTCAGGACAGCACTCAGCTCTGTGTCGAGTCGGGCTCGCTCAGCTTTCCGGACCTCGAGATTGCGTCGGGTCGCCTCGATCTCCTCACCGAGGTACGTACGCCGGTTTTTTACCACCGCTGTGTGGAAAGCTCGTACGTCCTCGAACCGCCGTAGAGCTTGCCCGGGCAGCATGAGGCCCAGCTCGCCGTAAACCTGCTCCAGGTACTGCACCTCGGGATCAACAGCCTCGGCCACCGCCTTTTCGAGGTGGTCGAGATTCCGCCGGTCGATCACATCCTGCGTACCAAGATCTTGGATCCGCCGACTCAGCTCGTCGGCGCGCTCCTTGAGCTCCTCATACTGGGGAACGACGCGGAATGCACTGATCTCTCTCTGGAGTTCAACGATCTTCGAGTCTCGAACGGCGATCTCACCACGAAGATCAGCGGTCTTGCCGATCACCTTGCCCCAGACGGGGTCGTCCACGGCCTTCTTCAGCTGGTCTCGGGTGGCCTTCTTCGCCGCGATGTCCTGGTACCGGGCGGCAAGGGCGGAATCGAGGCCGAGCAGGTAGGCCAGATTCGGCGTCGCCTTCGCCTCTGACTGGCGCGAGAAGCTGCGCACCGCTTCATTGAAGCCATGGTCGCCAACGCGGCGGATGAGGAAGGAGAGCAGCGCTCGACCGCTGACTCCAGGGTGCTCCCCGGTGAGACCGAAGAGCCCCTTCTCGATCAGTGCCTGCCACTCGGCCAGAGGGATCTTCTGCCCCTCGTCGGCTCCAAACAGAGACCGGTTGGATGAACCGCTCAACTCTGGTTGATCCAGGAGCGGCGGACGCAGCGTGACGTGCTTGACGTCAGTGCCAGACCGGCTGACGCTCAGCTCCTGGCTCAGGCCGGGCCAGTCCAGGCCGAGTGTGAAGGTCGTCTGACGCAGCTCTTTGCGGGCCGCCAGATGCTTGTTGTCCGCTCGTGCGCCCAGCAAGAAGTGCAGTAGCTCGATCATGCTCGACTTGCCTGAGCCGTTCCGGCTGTCGGTTGATCGAGAGACTGCGGTGGCCTCGGCCACTACGAGGTTGAGGCCCGACTGAAAAGTGACCGTCTTGAACCGCTCATTGTCAGCGCTGAGTCGGCGCAGCATGGGCGGCCTTTCTGGTGAGGAGGTCGTCTCTCATGTCAACGAGATCAAGGGCGTGCAGTAGGTCCAAGGCCAGAACGAACCAGCCAAAGGAGAGGGGCGCCGGATGATCGTGTCCTCGCCGCCAATCGCGGAGACGGGCCCATGCCTGGCTGACGGTCAGGGGGCGGTCCAGCTGCATGATGATCTGGGCGCCGACAGCCAATAGCGCGCGGTCGGGGGCGATTCCCTTGGTTGGGGTGATCATGCTGCGCCTCCGTCCGCTATGTGCATCGGTCTCCAGCCCGGTGGGGGGACTTCGAAGATGTCACATTCGTCGAAGAAGTATGCGAGGACAGCCTTTGCAGCTTCATCACGGTCCCACCGCGGAGCCTCCTGGCCCAGCACGAAGCGCTGCATCTGCCAGAGGATCTCGTCCGTGTCGTCGCCATACTCGTGCCGCATCCGGCCGTAGTACGCCTGGAATCCGGCAGCTGTCTCATCCCGCTCCATCTGGTCGAGCAGCTCGCGGTAGTACTGGTCGACGAGATAGACGTAGGGCCGACCGGCCTGGAGCACCGCCCGAGCCTGCTCCGAGAGGCCGTTGAAGTCGACCTTGTATGTGGTGGGCAACGGAACGGAGGCGTCGGGAACACGCTGGCGCGCCTCGGAAAGGTGCTTCAGCAGGGGCTCTATCTCGGCCAGCCCGATGCTGTAGACGACCTGCTCCACCGGGATCGTCTCCCCGAGCAGGTTCTCCATCTGTAAGCGATCGAGATACATCGCTTCGTTCCAGAGCTTCTGGGGTCCCATCTGCTGGAAGGCGATGGGAGGGAACCTCTGACCAGCCTCCATGAGCAGCCCCGATATGACGGGGTGGATGCCTCCACGCTGGTCGTTGTGGACGAAGACGAAGGTGTCGAACTGCTCCGGGCGCTGGATGATGGCGCTCTCTACGTCGCCGTGGAACTTGCTCTTGACGGAGAACACGTCAAAGCTCTCTGGCGCGTAGCAGGCGTACAGGGTCCGGCTTGAGGTTCGCAGGCCGTCACCGCCAAGGTCACCGATGTTGCCGGCGGTTCGAATCGGAACATAGTCGCCGTGGCGTAGCTCCATCAGGAGATGGAAGAGCTTCTCGAACTCGTTGCCCGAGCTGCCCGCGACCATCATCCGGAACTTGCTGTGCGCGTACTGCCTCTGGTGCGGGAGCACCGGCGCCTCCCCTGTGCTGTTCTCTCTCCACGCACAGTAACGGCTTACCGGCTCACTGAGTAGCCCGTTTCCCAGACAACTCATGGCTGAGCAGCCTACTTTGAGGAACTCACAGGTTCCGGGAGCCACAGGAGCGCGCCAAACTGATCTAGCTGGTCTCTCCTCTCGCGATAGTCCGGGAGGGCCCGGCCTACGAGGCTCCAGAACTCTGGGGAGTGGTCACGCTTGTGCAGGTGGGCTAGCTCGTGCACCAAGACGTAGTCGATCAACTTCGCGGGAAGTTGCATCGCGGCCCAGTGGATGTTGACCCCGCCTTCTCGATTGCAGGAGCCCCACCGGTAGCCGAGTCGGCGTACTGAGATGTTCTGGAATGGCGCGCGCATCCGTTGAGCCCATGGCTCAGCGCGGGCCGGCAACCAGACGTTCCCCCGACGGCGGTACCAAGTGATGAGGTCGTCCTGGGCGTGATCCAGACAGTCTCGCCGCAGGAGGAGCCGTCCACGCACCAATCCAACGGGCACAGGAGTCTCATCCACGATCTTCAGCCGGTAGCTACGGCCGAGGTAGTGGAAGCCCTCTCCCGTGACGAATTCCTTGTCCGGCCGAAGCGCTGCTTCCTCTGTGCGTTCGTCGAGCTTGTCGTAGATCCATCGTCGCCGACTTCGCACGACCGCGATCAGCCGAGCAGTGTCCAGTCCAGCCGGGACAGTCACGGTGATTCGTGCGTCGCGCTCCACCGTCAGCTTCACACCACTACGGTCCGGTACGACAACGACATCAATCTCCAAGCGGCCGACCTGCAACCGGCCCGAATGAACTGGACCCAGCTGCTCCTCCGCCACCACGACCGCGGCCACTTCAGCTACTCCTCTGGAGGGAATAGCGGTGGTGGCCAAGGATGTCGAGCAAGCTGTCGGCGAGGTGGTCGACCTGCGAGGGGTCCGCCACTCCGAGATCGATCAAGAGGCGGAAGACGGCCGCACGCAGGTCCCCCTGGGCCACAGGGTTGGACCAGAAATTCTTCTTGCGCACGTGTTTCACCGCCTCATCTTCGATCTTCTCCGCCACAAGGACGAGACGGTCGTGAACCTCCTGGGCCAGGACGCCGTCAGTGATCGTCTCGGACACCATCTCACCGTAAAGAGCCCGCTCCAGGGGCGACAGCGCCGCCAGCCTCTGATCCCCGTGGTCGCCGCTGCCTTCATGGACAGCGATGACCTTGCTGGTCAAGCCCTTGAAGAGCAACACCTGCTGGTCCCACTGATCGGCGTAATCCCGCAGGATCTCTTCCAACCGTTCCCGCAGCTTGGTGTACTCGGCGGGGTCCTCCCCAAGGTGCACCTCGATATGACGCCGGATGGCGTGCTCCATCGTAGATGCCTGCGCCTTTGCACCAGGCAGATCGTCGACCTTGTCCCGAAAGTCCCCCGCGGTGAGTTGCCTCGGCGGTATCACCTGCTTCACGCCCAGCGCGGCGATGTGCTGGTCGATGAGTTCGCGAACCTTCTCGCCGTAGAGGGAAGCGTCGAAGTCGCCGCTGTCCTGGTAGCGATCTCGCGCCCAGGTGCTGATTTCTGAGTACAGCCGAACGTCGGCGAGGTAGTCCTTGGCCTCCTGCCGGGGCATCACGGTCTCGACGGTGATGAGGAACTTCCGCAGCGCGCTGTCGAACTGGCTGCGCAGTTCGTCATCAGCCAGGAGCTGCACACACTCCTCAATCGTCTCCTTGTCGCCGACCGGGGTAACGCCGCGCTCGCTGAACAGCATCCGCAGACGGTTGCGTCGTGGTTCCAACCTGGCGATCTCCGCGCCGAAGTCGGTGGGCGCGCCTTCAGCGTCCTCAGCGGCATAAGCGTCCATGGCCGCCTGGAGATGCTTGGAGATACCCGCATAGTCCACGACGAATCCGGCAGCCTTGCCGTCAGCCGTGCGGTTGACCCGCGCGATGGCCTGCAGCAGATCCGCTTCCTTGATCCGCCGGTCCAGGTACATCACCTGCTCGATCGGAGCATCGAAGCCGGTCAGCAGCATGGTGCGAACAATCAGGAACGCGACGGGCTTCTCCCCGTGGGCCGACTCGTCGGGGAATGCCTTGAGGAACCGTTCGACGACGTCCTCGTGCCCCTTCGCATCGGTCCACTGGGCCATGTCCTCGTCTTGATTGTGGTCCCCTGAAATGACCGGTACGAAGTCAATGGCCCTGAGTAGCTCCAACTGCCGGCGCGCGGCAACAGTGATCGCCTGCTTTGCAGTGAGCCGCTCGGCAGGCTTTTCCAAGACCACTGACGACAGTCTCTCGGCCTCGGCGACCAACTCGTCGCGGGCATGCAGCAGCGCGTCCCGGTACCGTACGGCGACCTTCCGGGAGTGGGCGACGACCTGGCCCTTGAAGCCATTCGGCATCACGCTGGAGACGTAGTGAGCCAGCATGTCCCGGGCCTTCTTCAGGATCAGGCTGTCGGCGCTGAGTACGTCACTGGTCGTGGCGTACCGCTGCTGGAGCTTGTCGTACTCCTCCTCCGTCAGTTCGGGAAAGTACGAGGCAAAGGCGTCATCAAGATCCTCGGCGTCTGTTATGGCGGCCTTAGCGATTCGGCCCTCGTAGACGATCGGAACGATCGCCCCGTCCTCCTCAGCGTCGGCGAGCCGATACTGATCGATGAACGTGCCAAAGATGTCCGCAGTGCGGTTCTTCGCCCGCATGATGATCGGCGTTCCGGTGAAGCCGATCCGGACAGCGTTCGGCAGAGACGCCATCAGGTTCTGGTGCAGCTTGGAGCCGTGAGAGCGGTGGGCCTCATCCACCAGGATCAAGACCGACTCTCCGTCATTGAGTTCGCCCCAGCCGACGGCCCGGTCGTGGGTGAGGGCATCCGCTGCAGCGGCCTGTTTCGACCTGGCGGCATCCACCTGCTTCTGCAGCATCACGAAGGCCAGGCCAGCGCCCTTCTTACGCAGCGCGGCCGGCACACCGGTTGAACGCTTCACGACGTCGGGCTTCTCGCCAGTGAGTACCGCTGTCTTCGACAACTGGGTCTGCAGTTGGGTCCGGTCCGTGACCAGCACGATCTTGAACTGGCTCAACCCCGGCGTCGACCTCATCTTGCGCACCAAGAACACCATGGTCAGCGACTTGCCAGAGCCCTGAGTGTGCCAGACGATCCCGCCCCGCCGGTCGTCCTTGCCATCCTGTCGCTTGGTCTTGCCGGTCAGCAGGCGCTCCACGGCACGGTTGACAGCACGGTACTGCTGATAGCGGGGGGCGATCTTGACCCGCCGAGTGCCGCCCTCGTCGGTGGCGACGTCCATGAAGACTACGAAGTTCTTCACGACGTCGAGTAGTTGGGCAGGTCGCAGTACACCAGCAGCGAGGATCTCCTGTGCCCACAGGGCGTCTTTACTCTTGCTGAGTTCGGCAGCAAGATCAGCCTTGGACAGGGGATACGGATCGCGCCAGACGGCGTAGTGATCGGCATGCGAGGTGTACGTGCCGAGCATGGCCTTGTCACCCGTGGTCGCCACAGTGAGCTGGACAGTCCGGAAGAGCGGCTCGCTGCCCTCGCCGTGCGTCTTGGCCCCGCGCTGGTTTGCGTAGCGGCGCAGCTGGTCGATCGCCGGGGAGAGGGAGCCACCGTGCATGGCAGGTTTCTTGCACTCGATGACAACCAGCGGGATGCCATTGACGAACAGCACCAGGTCCGGGACGACGGACTTCTGCCCCGACGTCCCCGGGACGTCCATACGGAACTGTGAGATGACGAGGAAGTCGTTCCGCTCCGGGTGCGCCCAGTCGATGTACTGCACCCGCTGGTCACGGCCACTATCCCAGGCAGGCAATCCATCGACGGTGAGGCCCATCAAAAGGAGGTCGGTGGAGTCAGTGTTGGCTTCCAGCAGGGTGGTTGAGGAGAGCCGCGTTAAGGCATTGACTGCCTGCGCAATGCGTGTCTCGTCCAGCCACTCGTTGCCGTCGACGTCGACGTTCAGCTCACGAAGCTTGCGTCGCAGGAGCCGCTCAAGAACCGGCTCCGCGAAGGAGCCCCGGAGAGATGCCCCAGGGTCCCTCGGTTCCGCTGCGCCGGGTGTGCCTCCCCGCTCGTGCCGCCACCCCATCGCCTCGAGCTGCGCGATGAGCGGCTCCTCGACGAGCAGGTACTCCAGCCCCGACTCCGACACGATGTTCTCCATCTCCCCCGGCGCGTCACCTGGTCGGTCGAGGCTACCGCTCGGCACTGACAGGCACCCGTACACGGCCGATGAGGAGGTCGTCCATGAGTGCCTGCTTTTGCGCGCGAATCTTCCTCAGTTCACGTTGAGCTACAGCTCTCTGAACTTCAAATTCATCCCAAATGGAAACAACTCTGCGTTGGGTCCCCAAATCAACTCGCGGAATCTTCAGAGGTCGGATATCCTGCAAGTTAATGTTCTTCTGCGCGCTCTGTGGAGCCAGTCTCTCCAAAACATGCCGCGCCCTATTAATGCACCTCTCCAAAAAGCGGGGCTCAAAGCCATCCCGAGCGACGACACCCACCACACTGTCAGGGAAACACATCTTCTCTCCCAGAATCGCTGTCGCACCGACAGTTGCGGCAATTGTCACAGCGACCGTCCCCTTCGGGAATTCTCGGCTCGCCGACAGGCCACGCTGGTTGAGGGTCTGGGCAGCGTCCTCAATCAGCCCTCCCTGCGCCCTCACTACGTCACCCGTCTGAATGAAAAAATGTGGCCCTCCATAGTAATCTGGATCATTACGGGGACGGATCGAGAACCGGCCACGCTCAACTGAAGCAACCTCTTCGAGCCGAGCACGCGGCGCGAACTCAAGGGCTTCGAAAAGCAATTTTTCAATTACTTGATCGCGGATGGCCGCAATCTTTGGCAACACTGCCTCACAGTGAGAGATGTGCCGGTCTACAGTAGCGAGGACCTCCGCGATTTTCCGCTGTTCGACAATATCAGGAAGCGATAGCTCCAGCGAGAAGAAGTCCTTAACTCTTACATTGAGAAGGCCATGGTTTCGTGCTCCCTCTTTCGCGATATTCAGGATTGCGTCGTTCAAGATTCCTGACTCGAAATAGTATGAAACGAAATCTGGATCTGCGATGCCAGGATCCACGCGGAAGCAGATGTAGAGCGGGGAGACCACCCCCGAATCATGCAGTTCAAGCTGCCGCACCACACCAGCGGGGTAACCGGCCGAGTAGCTCTTATTGTAGGCAAAGTCTCCACGATGAAGATGATAATATTGCGAAAGGTCTACGCTCGCTACCTGCCTGTTAAAGAAATCATCTTGACTCACGAGACCATCTTTGGCCGAGATCGTCAATACGTTTCGATCATTGCTGAAATTGCGCTGGGTGATGCGCGATGAAAAGCTACCGAGGCTGCGCATCGTCCGGCCATTCACCTCCGCGACAGGCGTCCGGTCACGCATATCCCAGCTCCTTCAGATATCCTGCCAGTCGCTCAGAGGAAGCATCACGTTGCTGCTCCAGGTTCGCGAGCGTGACCGCGTACTTGCTGCCCCAGTTTCGATACGCCACGATCAATTCCTGACGTCCCTGCGCCACGAGACGGTCCACCCTTGACCGCAAGTCGTCGTCCAGGAAGGCGAGAACCATTTCTTGCGCTTCCCCGACTGAAAGCGCTGCCGCCGCCTTCTTCAATTTATCAATGAAAGCGGCCCGCAGTTGCTTCACCTCCTCCTTGGCAGTCTTCAATTCAGCCCGAAGTTTACGTAGCTCCATCCCGCTGAGAATCTCTTCCGGGTCCTGCTCCGGATCGTCGCCTTCGTCGCCGCCAGCGGTCGCCTTCTTGGGTGTACCGGTCTTGATTTTGGCATCCAGTCTGGCGACCAGCGCCTCTCCGGCTTCTAGCTGCTCCACGTATTCGGGGATCAATGCTGGCACCAGCCGGTGGCCTCTCGCTTTGCGCTGGCCAGCTCGTAGACGCGCCAGCGTTTTGGCGTCCGCATCTTCCGGCTCCTCAAAGGCTGACTCAATATTAGCCACCCAACGCTCAACGACTCCTTGGAACCCTTGTCCGACCAAACTCTTGAGGTCGTACTGGACCTCGAACCACCAAGTAGCGATCACGCCGGAGAGTTGGAAACGATTGAGCACACCTACCGGCAGCAGGTCTCTAGTGAAGGTCGTTAGCAGTTCGGCGCGCGTCCTCATCAGCTCGCCGCTCTTATCCAAGACGAGCTCGGGTTCCCTCCCTAGGGCTACAAGGTGCTTCGCGTGCGCGCCCCACCATTCGCTGTATGCCTCCCAGAGTCCTCGCTCGTGTTGTGCCGCAAGCGATGAGATGTCGCCGACCGTCATCTCAAGTCCGGCATCCGGGAAATCGTAGTACTCGGCATCCCGCTCCTTGAAGAGCTTCGCCATATCAACGCCATACGCCTCGAACAACTTGGCCTTGGCTGCGACCTCTGCCTTCGGTACACCGCCGTGCAGATGGGCCCGTACGTCCTGCGGTTCTCTCGGCGGGGAGTTGTCCACGTAGCGGCGGATGTTGAGGTCGTAGCCGTTATCTTTCAGTTCTTTATAGGGGACGACACGAGCGAAACCTTCGATATCCTTTCGCTCACGGAAGGCGGTCTCGATCTTCTCCTCGTGCTGTGGGTCGACGGTGTTCTGGGCACGTCCCGACGTGAACTCACGGTCAGCGTTGATGAATAGCACACCGCCGCGCTTGTTCTCAGGCAGACCGTCCGAGCCGCGCAACACCAGAATGCAGGCGGGGATGGTCGTGCCGTAGAAGATGTTCGGGCCGACGCCGATCACCGCTTCCAGGCGGTGCTTCTCGATCATCTGCTGCCGGATCTTGGCTTCCTCGCCATCCCGGAACAGCACTCCATGAGGCATGACGGAGGCCGCAACGCCATCTGGTTCGAGCACCGTCAGCACGTGCTGGATGAACATCAAGTCGGCCTTCTTGCCCGATTCTGGAGCCCATCCATATGCCATGCGTTCGGGGTGCGGCATGCCCTTGCGCCTGTAATTCTGCGCGAAGGGCGGGTTGGTGAGAACGCGGTCGAAGCGAAGGAGTTCGCCCTGCGCATCCTCGTGCTTGGGATCGGCGAGAGTGTCGCCGTGCGCGATGCCCTCGCCAGTCATGCCGTGGAGGAGCATGTTCATCCGGGCCATCGCCCAGGCGCTCCCGTTCTCCTCCTGCCCGTACACAGCAAGCGTCGATGCGTCCTGGCCGTGCTCCTCGACGTACTCCTTAGCGAGGATCAGCATGCCGCCAGAGCCACAGCACGGGTCATAGACCGAGTGACCCTCCTGAGGCTCCACGAGGCGGACCATCATGCGGATCACGGACCGGGGTGTGTAAAACTGGCCCCCCTTCTTGCCGCCCTCATCAGCGAACTCGCGAATGAGGTACTCGTAAGCATGGCCCAGCAGGTCGGGGAACTCGAAGTCCTCGTTGCGTAGCTGGTAGCGGCCAAAGTGGTCGATCAGATCCCGCACCGCGGTGGCACTGAGCGGTGAGTTGCCGACTTTGCGGGTGAAGTCGATGTGATCCAGCACTCCGCCAAGGGCGAGCGAGTTGTGATCTCCCAACTCGCCGAGGGCCTTGTTCAGCAGGTCGCCGGGGTTCGCCTCGCGAGCATGATCGGCGATGTAGGACCACCGGGAGCGCTCTGGAACGAAGAACTGATTGCTGGGGTAATATCCCTTCGCCTCAGCAACCATCTCCGCCCTGCTCCGAGAGTCGCCGGCACGCAACCGCTGCTCAATGACCTGGGCGTGGACGACATCGAACTGGTCGGATGCGCGCTTCAGGAACAGCATCCCGAAGATGTATTCCTGGTACTGCGCAGCGTCCATCTTGCCCCGCAAAATGTCCGCCGCTGCGAACAGGTGCCGCTCCAACTGGGGCAGGGTCAGTCGTGCCACCCGCGCCTCCCTCTCATCGTTCGAGTCGCACAGGTCGAAGGCCGCTGGCCTGCGGATCCTTACGCGCTCTGGATTGCCACTACCGTCTTACCGCATCGCACTTACGACACCAGGCCATTATCCCGTAGCAATACCGCCGAATGTGTCGGCTCGAAGTGGCCAGGCGATCGTGCCAGAGTCCTCCAAGACCGTTGATGAACTAGTGAGCGCACTCATCGCGCTACGTCGGGCACAGATAGACAACCGCCGAACTCTCACAAACCACTGCTCGTGCTGTGGCTTCGTGGAATGGCTCATCACGTCCGGGAGCTCCGCAGTCCGCCTTGGGGATCAGGTGTCCCAGCGATACGCGGCCCGTAGTGTAGCTGGAGAGGCGACAAACGCCTCACACGGCCAGCCACGGCGCCCCCCTCGACCCAAAATCCGTCGTCTGGCACGGCCAGCGAGTCTTTACGCGCCGCGGCACGAACGCGGTTTGTCAGCGGCCACGTCGGCGCTGAAGGGACACGGGCATGACGTTCGCGTTCTCGTTCAGAGTAACCTCGTGAAGGGTCGCGATCTGGCACTCGAGCGCCTTGACGTTCTCTGCGGAGTTGACTGAGGCGACCCCCTGGACAGTGACGGCTGGAGCTGTCCCGTATGTGCTGGTCACACAACGTCCTTCTCGGTGCAGAGTTGCAGAACGACCACCAATGGGCGAGCGTCGTCGAGACGCCGCTGGAGGAGTGCATTGACGCTTCCGTCTTGAGACTGGCCGGTGATCTCCTGCAAGCGTAGCCGGATCGCGGCGCACTCAGCGTGAGGTCGGGGCTCTCGTCGCAGCAGACCTTCTGCCTGCAGCACGTCCTCATCAGCCCATCTCTCCGACCAAGTCCTCACGCCGCACGAGGAGAAGGTACAGCGATGGGTGGCCGGAGCGTCGGCGAGTCCGATGCTCCGGCCACCCATCGGTATGCGCTCTGCCAGGCCCGCTCTTCTGGAGCTCATGCTCACGCCTCCGGTCCGGCCAGGACGAAGTCCTCCTGGGTCAACTCCGCCTGGAGCCTCCGCTCGGCGACGGCGGCGTAGTGCGACGACAGCTCGACCCCCACGAACCGTCGGCCCTCGCGCAGGGCCGCGACTCCCGTGGAGCCGCTGCCGGTGAACGGATCAAGGACGGTGCCGCCCTCGGGACAGATTTGCACGAGCTGCTGCATCACCTCGCCCGGCTTCTGAGTGATGTGCATCCGGTCCTTGCGGGGCTGGGAGGCGATGAAGTGACCGGGGAGATACAGGTCGCGGTCCTTGGCCAGACTGCCCTTGACGCCCCAGGTGATGAACTCGGCCGACTGCTTGAACCCGCCCTTGCGAGGCCGACTGGCGGGCTTGATCCACGGGATGGTGCCGCTCCAGGTCCAGCCCGCCATCTGCAGGGCGTCGGACGTGGTCGGCTCCTGGCGCCAGTCCGAGAAGACGACGGCGACCGCGTGTTCGGTGGAGGCCCGGTACGCCTCGGTGAGCAGGGCGGTCAGCCAGCTCCGGTAACTCCGCTGGTCGCGGTTCTCCCCGGGGAAGTTCTGCAGGTCGTGCGCGCTGTTGCTGGTGACGTACTTGGCGCGCGCCGTACGGCCGGTGCGGTCCGAACTCGTGCGCCCGCCGGAGTTGTAGGGCGGGTCGGTGATGACGGCGTTGACGCTCTCGTCCGGGAGGGTCTTGAGCACGGTGAGGGCGTCGCCTCGGTGCAGCGTGTAGCTCATGGGGAGGGCCTCTTTCAGGGCACGGCGGGACTCGACCCACTCCGGACCGCGCTCAACAGCGTTCGTTCGGGGCGGGGTTGCGCCGGACGGTAGCCGCGATTTCCGGCCGCGCCCAAAGAACCACTCCCCGCTCCGGGGCCGAGCCTGAGAGCTGTTTGGTGCGGCCGGAATCCCCGTCTACTGTCTCGCCAAGTCACCCGGACGGAGCCCTGCTCCGCCTCCGCTGACCTGTGCTTATCCGTGTCGTCTCGTCCAACAGAGCTACGCGGAAGGCATGTTGGGCTCTTCGTTCCGCAAGCCGTGAGGAGACCGGTGTACCACCTGAGATTACGAGCGCGGCCGGCTGCCGCGCGTGACCCGAGACCGGTGTCCGGGAGCTACCAACTCCCCTGACCCGGGCCCGCCCTGGAGGCGGATTCACATCGGCGCGGTGCCGACGGCCTTGCACGAGAAGTCGGCACCGCGCCTCCTGCGAACCACGAGGAGCCACTGCGATGCAGCATGCCCTGATACCCCCGCGTCCCGACCCAGCACCACGGCCCGGCCGACATCACCGTCTCGGTGAACGGCGGCGGTGATGAAGAAGACCACCGGGGCCGTCGTCGGTCTCATCGGGTCCGGTTCGCTGCTGCTGACCGTTCCGATCCTCGCCGTCGGCGCCGGAACGGCTTCGGCCTCCTGCTCGACCAGCGGCGCACAGACTGTGGACACCTCGGCCGTCGCCGCTCAGGTGAAGGCGATCCTGGACGGCGACACACAGGAGACCGTCTCCGTGGCGGGACTGGACGATCCGGCCGAGCAGGTGCCCAACGCCAAGACGATCCAGGCCACCGGCGTCGCGATGAACATCCCGACCCGCGGGCAGATCGTCGCCCTGGCCACCGCGCTCCAGGAGAGCCGCCTGCGCAACCTCACCTACGGCGACCGTGATTCGCTGGGATTGTTCCAGCAGCGTCCGTCGCAGGGCTGGGGCACCGCGAACGAGATCCTCGACCCAGTGCATTCCGCGACGAAGTTCTACGAGGCGCTGGAGAAGGTCTCGGGCTGGCAGTCCCTCTCGGTCACCCAGGCCGCCCAGGCGGTGCAGAGGTCCGGCTTCCGGGATGCGTACGCCAAGTGGGAGCCCCTGGCCACCGCCTTGCAGCAGGCCATCGCGCCCCTGCTGCCGACGGCCAGCGGCGCGTCAGCGAACGCGTCGGCATCCGCCTCGGCCGACACCGGCAGCAATTCGCCCACTACCGCAGGCAGTTGCACGGCTGACGGAGACGGGACCGACTTCGGAACCATCCCCGCCGGCGCGGTGCCGGCCGACTACAAGATCCCCGCCGACGCCCCGGCGAAGGTCCGGACGGCGATCCGCTGGGCACTGGGCCAGCTCAACACTCCGTATCAGTGGGGCGGGAGCTGCACCAACTCCCACGGGTCGAACCCCATGGGCCGCTGCGACTGTTCCTCCCTGATGCAGCAGTCGTACAAGGCCGCCGGGCTCACCCTGACGCGGACGACGTACACACAGGTCAAGGAGGGCAAGCCGGTATCCGTCGACGCCCTTGAGCCGGGCGACCTCGTCTTCACTGAGGGAACGGCCCAAGTCCCCGAGCACGTCGGCATGTTCATCGGCCAGGGCCTGATCATCAACGCCCCGCACACCGGCGACGTGGTCCGTATCGCGACCCTCGCGTCCTGGAAGCCGCAGATTCTCGCGGCCCGCCGAGTCGTCTGACCGGCACTTCCCCTCCCCCTTTTCTCTTACCGCCGCTTTGCCCTCGCGGGCTTTGGCATGCATTGAATCGAACTGGAGTTCTGAATGTTTCTCGCCGACAAGGTCGTCCAGCTCGCCTACGACCCCGGGATCAAGCCGAACGAGGGCGGGCTGCCGGGCCTTTCCGTCCTCAAGCAGGTGATCGGTTCGGTCAACCTGTTCGGGATCATCGCCGTGGTCGGCGCGCTCGCCGTGAGCGCGGGCGTGTGGGCAGGGGGCCACTACACCGGCGGTCACCAGGCCGAGGCCAACGGCAAGAAGGGCGTGCTGGTGTGCGCCCTCGCCGCCCTCTTGCTGGGTGCCGCGAACGGCGTGGTCGCGTTCTTCAGCACGCTGGGGACGCAGGTCCACTGATGCCTGCCCACTCCGCGAACCCCGGCGGCGCCTCCCGCGTGCGCCGCCGGGCGCTGCTCGGCACCGCCGTCCTGGTGGTCCTCGTCGCCCTCGCCGGCCTGGCCGCCTACCTCACCCGTGACAGCAGGGAGACCTCCAACTCCCCTGCCACGCAGGCGCATTCGGCCGCTCCCTCTTCCTCGGCCGCTTCGCTGTCCGGGTCGTCCTCCCCGAGCGCGCACCAGCACGTCCTCCCGGTCCCGCCGGAGACCCGCGATCCGGTCGTGTTCGGGAAGGCCGCCGCCGTAGCGCTGTGGTCCTACGACACCCGCACGTACTCCCGGGCTGAGCTGCTGGCCGCGCTGCACGGGTGGCTGACCTCCGAGTCCCGGTACTCCGATGCCGCTTCGGTCGACGCGGTCGTTCCCTCGGCCGTGCTGTGGAAGGAGATGGCCGCCAACGGCCAGTTCGCCACCGCCGCCGTGAACGAGGGGCACTTCCCGGACTCTTTCACCCAGGCACTCCAGGCGGACCCCGGAACGATCACGCAGGCGTACGTCTACGCCGTGACCGTCTCCGGCAAGCAGTCGATCGCCTGGAACGGCTCGCCCGCCGGCGGTGCGGAGAGCCGTGTCACCACGCTCGCGGTCCAGTGCCGTCCCTCCCGTTCCTGCGCCCTGGCCGGCGTCATGCCGTCCGTCGCGCCCTGACCCCTATTTCCGGAAAGGAGGTAGCGCCATGAGCGTCTGCGACTACCCGCTGATGGACAAGGTGTGCGGTGCTGTCGACTTCGCCACCAACCCCGCCGGGACCGTCACCGACGGCATCGGAGCATGGATCGCGAAGTCGGCGGGCCAACTCGCCGCCAGCGCTGCGGATCTCGCCGCGAAGGCCGTCGACGAGACCACCGCCATCGATCTCAACGCCGGCTGGTTCCGGGACAACTACGAACTCCTGCTGCCCATCGGGCTCGCGCTGACCGTCGGCACGTTCTGCATCCAGTTGATGTCCGCGGCCTGGCGGCGCGACGAACGCGCCCTCGCCCAGGCGGCGATCGGCACGATGACCGGGGTCCTGTTCTCGTTCTGCGCCGTCGCCTTCACCTCCGTCGCGGTCACCGTGGTCGACGCTCTGTCCGACGGTCTGTTCCAGGCGGCCAACACCTCGGTCGACGACGCGGTCCGGCGTGTGGTGAAGGTCAGCGAACTGGGGGCGATGTACAGCCTGGGCTGGGGCGTGCCCTCCCTGGTCGCCCTCGGGTGTGCGATCGGCGGGTTCATGTACTGGGGGGTGATGGTCGCCCGGAAGGTCGGTGTCCTGGTCCTGGTCGCGCTCGCGGTGTTCGCCGGATCGGGCGGCGGCTGGGAGGTCGCCAAGCGATGGCGGCGCGGCTGGATCGAGGCCACCGCCACGCTGGTCGTCTCGAAACTCCTGATGACCGTCGTCTTCCTGATCGGCGTCTCGGCGATGGGCAAGTCCGATGCGAGCGATGGCATGGCCGCGCTGTCCGACGCGATGGCGGGCATCGTCGTGATGGTGCTGGTCCTGCTGTGCCCGTACGCCACCTACAAGTTCGTCCACTGGGCCAGCGACGGCGGCGGCCACGACGACGTGCACCGCACCGGCGTGGCCGGCCTGGCGGTCGCCGCCGGAGCCGCGAAGACCGCCAGCACTCTGGCGATGCAGACGAGGACCGGCGCCCCTGCTCCGCAGGGTCCCAGTGAGGTCCCCGGCGCGGGCAGCGACGGTGTCGCCTCCGGGATCAACCCCTCCGGCGGCAACCTCAGCAGGGAGGGCATCGACGGCGGTCCGCCCAAGCCGCAGACCCGGTTCCGGTACGGGGAGGACCCCAACGCCTCCGGCGACAAGGGCCGAGCCCTGATCCAGCGCCCCGGCATCCCGCCGCTCATCACCCGCCCCGGCGGGGACGACTCCGGAGGGTCCGAAGGAGGCGCCCCGGACGGTCAGTTCGCCGACGCGTCGGCTCCGAGCGGCAGCATGACCCGCGCCGGAAGCGCGTCGCCTGCCCCACCGCCGCCCTCCGCCGATCCGTCGGCAGCTGGTTCACCGACACCGACGAACTGGGTGTACCCCACCCAGCCGCCGTCGGAGTCCTGACCAACTCACCGACAGGGGGCGGGCTGCACTCACAGCCCGCCCCCTCACCCCGCACCGCCGATCACCAGATACGGAGTCCTGCCATGACCTCCACCACCAGAAGAGCGCCGCGCGCCTCGCTCCCCGCCCGCTCCCACCGTCTGGAACCACCATGCCCGACAAGCCCCAAGTCACCACGGCCACCGTGAAGTTCCCGCACCGCAGCAGGCGCGGCATCCTGCTCGGCCTCACCGCCCCGCAACTGATCGCCGTCACTCTCACCGGCCTCCTCCTGCTCGCCGTGATCCTCACCCGAGGCGTGGCCGGCGCTCTCGAACTCATCCCCCTCTGGGCCGCCATCGCCCTGTTCGTCTTCGTCCGCCACCGAGGCCGCACCCTGGCCGACTGGGCCCCGATCGCCACCCGCTACGTCCTACGCCGGATGCGCGGCCAGCTCATCTGGCTCACCCGGCCCTCCCGCCGCCCGGTCCGCGAAGGGCTCCTCCACCTGCCCGGTACTGCGGCCAGCCTGCGGGTGGTCACCGCCCCCGACCGCCGCTACGGCGCCGTCCACAACCCCCACACCGGCACCCTGACCGCCGTCGTCAAGGTCTCCGCCCGCGCCTACGCGCTCCTTGACCCGGGCACCCAGAACGCCAACGTCGCCGGCTGGGGACGGGCGCTGGCCGCGCTGGCCCGCACCGGCCACATCGCCCGGATCCAGGTGATCGAGCGCACCGTCCCGGACTCCGGCGACGCCCTGCGCCGCTACTGGGAGGGACACGGCCGACCCAACGCCCCGATGGCAGGCGGGATTTACAGCGAGCTGATCCAGAGTGCGGGCCCCGCGGCGGCACCGCACGAGGCCTACGTCGCGATCTCGCTGGACGCGAAGGCCGCACGGCGTCTGATCAACCAGGCCGGCGGCGGCCTGACCGGGTCCTTCAGCGTCCTGGCGCAGCTGACCTCGACCTTCGACCAGGCCGCACGCACCGCCGGGCTCAACCCCACCGGCTGGCTCACCGCCCGCGAGATCGCGGCCGTCGTACGGACGGCGTACGACCCCAAGTCCCTTGCCGCCCTGGACCGTTGGTCCACCGCCGGGCGTCCCGAGGCCGAGCCCGCCGCTGCCGGACCCGTCGTGGTCGTCGAGAAGGCGGACCACATCGCGACCGACTCGGCCGTCCACGCCACGTACTGGGTGGAGAACTGGCCCCGCACCGAGACCTCGGCAGGCTTCCTGCACCAGCTCCTGTTCACCGCCGGGATCCGGCGCACGCTCTCGCTGTCGTACGAACCGAAGGGACTGGACGCCGCCCTACGAGACGTCCAGCGCAAGAAGGCCAGCGTCATCGCGGACGCCGCCGAGCGCGCCCGGCGCGGCCAGGTCGACTCCGAGGCCGACTCGATCGAGTACCAGGACATCAAGTCCCGGGAGCGCCAGCTCATCGCGGGCCACGCGGACGTCGCCCTGACCGGCCTGCTGACCGTCTCCGCCGACAACGAGGACGAACTGCGTTCCGCCTGCGCGGTCGTGGAGACCGCGGCCGTCGGCGCCCAGCTCGACCTGCGGCCGCTCACCTGGCAGCAGGCCGAAGCGTTCACCGCCGCCGCCCTGCCGCTCGCCCTCGCCGCCTGACAGCGCGCTTCCCTCCCTCGGAAAGAGCACCCCTCCCATGTCCCGCACCGCCGGCCCGACCACGCAGGACTTCGTGCCCTTCGCCACCGCCGCGCTCGACTTCCACCGCGCGCTCAACATCCCGGGCGGGCCCCTCGTCACCACGCGCGCCGAACTGGACGCCCTGCACGCCCACCTCGTCTCACTGCACGGTCTCCTCGACGCCCACACTTGCCGCACCGGACACCTCGTCCCGGCCGAGGGCGACCACCTCCACGCCGCCCGCACGCGCGTCTGGCAGGCCGCCGACCACGTCCACACCGCCTACCACTCGGCACCCCGGCCGGACTCCGGCAAGGCTCCCGACCGCGAGGCGTGGCAGGCCCAACTGCCCGAAGGAGCACCGGAGTTGACCATCTGCCAGCGCCACCAGCGCGCCGCGCACCTGGTACGCCGCCGCACCACCCCGGCCGACCTGCAAACACCGTTCACCGGCCTCGTCCGCCACTGACCCGCCTTTTTCCGTCTGGAGAATCGTTCATGCCCCGCACCCGCGCCAGCGCCTCCCACCTGTTCGTCCCCCGCAAGGCAACACGCGCCGAACAGCGGGCCGCCCGCGCCGGTTTCGCCGCCGCCCGTCACAAGGCCCGCCGCGCCACCGCCCCGCCGAAGCACCGCGCCGAGGACACCCTCGACCCGCAACTGCGGACCACCTACCCGCCGTCGGGACGCCCCGGCTCCTCCTCCGCCCGCGGCGGCAAGCTCAACCTGCCCGCCCACCGGATGACCACCGCCACCGTGTCCGGGGCCTACCCCTTCCTCGCCGAGGGCGGCCTGGGCGCGGAAGGCATCTTCATCGGCAGGGACGTGCACGCCGAAGCCGCCTTCTGCTACGACCCGTTCTCCCTCTACAGCAGCGGCCGGATCGATGGCTTCACCAACCCCAACGCCGTCCTGGCCGGAATCATCGGCATGGGCAAGAGTGCGCTGGCCAAGTCCATCGCCACCCGGGCCATCGCCCACGACTACCGGGTCTACGTCCCCTGCGATCCCAAGGGCGAGTGGACGCCCGTCGCCCAGGCCCTCGGCGGATACAGCATCGCCCTCGGCCCAGGACTCCCCGGCAGGCTCAACCCCCTCGACGCCCCAACCCGGCCCACCTCGGTGAGCGAGAGCGACTGGTCGACCGAGGTCCGCAAGCGCCGCCTCCTGCTCCTGGCGGCCCTGGCCCGTACCGTGCTGAAGCGCGATCTGATGCCGATGGAGCACACCGCCCTGGATCTCGCGCTTGATCTGGTCGTCGCCGAGGCCGACACCAGGAACACGGTGCCGCTGCTCGGCGATATCGCGCACGCCCTCGGCTCACCCGAGCGTCTCGACCGAGCCCTCGGGGATGAGGCCGGACGCATGGGGCTCGCCGCGCAGGATCTCGCGCACGCCCTGCGCCGCCTGGTGCACGGCGACCTGAGTGGCATGTTCGACGCTCCCTCGACGGTGGCCTTCGACCCGGCCACCCCGATGCTGTCCATCGACCTGTCCCGTCTCGGCGGCTCCGGCGACGACACCGCCTTGGTCTTGGCGATGACCTGCGCGAGCGCGTGGATGGAGTCCGCGCTCGCCGACCCGGACGGTGGCCGACGCTGGGTGATCTACGACGAGGCCTGGCGGGTGATGCGGCACGTCGGCCTGCTGGAGCGCATGCAGTCCCAGTGGAAGCTCTCCCGGGGTCTCGGCATCGCCAACCTCATGGTCATCCACCGCCTCAGCGACCTGCTCAGCGCGGGCGACGCCGGCTCACGCGGCCGGGTACTGGCCGAGGGCCTCCTGGCCGACTGCTCCACCCGCATCATCTACCGCCAGGAACCCGACCAACTCGCCGCTGCCGCCTCCCTGTTGGGCCTGACCGGCGTCGAGACCCAAGCCGTCTCCGCCCTGACCAAGGGCCGGGGCTTGTGGAAGGTCGCAGGCCGCAGCTTCATCACCCAGCACATCCTTCACCCGGCCGAACGCGAACTGTTCGACACCGACGCCCGTATGGCTGCCTAACCCAACATGCCTGCTACTGAAGGGAGTTGGGGCATGACATCACCCGTACCGCGAGCAGACCAGCGAGCCCCGGCCGTGAGTCAGGGAACCGCCGCACCGGCCGCCGACTGGAACGAGCGTCTCGCCACCGCCCGGCCCCAGGAGTTCGCCGAGCTGTTCCACGAGGCGATCACAGAGGACTTCGGAGCGGTGGCCCGGCTGCACAAGATGCTCGAAACCGCCTCACAGTGGTGCCGCACCCACGACGCCCGCGGCAGTGCCGTCGAGCTGGACGTCCTCACCGACCGCCTGACCGACCTCGGCGAGGAACTGCACCTCGTAGCGCAGGACGTAGGCCACGAGATCCACTCCCGCTCGCGTCGAACGGCAGCAGCCGCCCGCCTCTCCCCCGCCGTGTCGGTCCACGGGACTCCCATCGGCCGACAGAGCGAGGCCCCCGCTCCCCTCTCACCCAACGCCGCCCGCTCACAGCCGCGTTCGCGGTGAACACCGCCACAGGAACGAGGACAACCGTGCCCACCCCTCCCGCTTCCCACGAAACCCAGCCGTCGGCGAGCACCGACCACCTGGCCTGGCGCCAGCACATCCCGGCACTGGCCTCCGCCGCTGTCGGCATCAGGCAGGCGTCCGATGCCTGGGACGCGGTCTCGGACTCCTTCTGCGACCACGACGGCTGGCCCACCTACGAGGAGGAGTATGCGGACGGCAAAGTGAAACGTGACGCCGAGGCGTGGAAACACGTCGAGGTCTTCCTCGCCCACGGCCCCGAGATACTGGCCGGCATCCGCGCCGCCGCCAATGGTGCCGACTACGTCGAAGGACCGATCAGCGACGACCTCCGGCGGCTGCGCGGAATCGACACCACCCTCGAACGAGCAGGCCAGATCCAACACGAGTGGGACCAGGTCATGGCACTCATGGAGGGCTCGCAACCCGGCTCACTGCAGCTCTACGAGAGCCGGGCCAAGGAGATCCGCAACTCCGAAGGCTGGCACCACGCGGACGAGCTGTCCTTCCAAGGCCTGGCACTCGTTCGGGCAGCCGACTACCTGGCCAACCGGATGGATGCCGACCGGCTTTCGCAGACCGACCGTGCCCAGGTCGCCCTCGCTCGATCCGACTCCGGCAACCGCGCGGTCCTGCCCGCTTCCCCGTCCGCGCCCGCAGTGCCGAATCCGCCGGTCCCCCGCCGGTCCCGCTGACGTTATTAGCACCGATCTGCGACGCGGCCGAACCAGCCGATCACCGGATCCCCGTGGGACGCCGCTACCCCGACCCGCCCCACGCGCCCGCGCCTCATGCCGTCAACCGCTGGAACGCCTGGCCACGGAGAACACTCATGCACGCTGATCTGCCCCTGGTCACCATCCAGCAGGAGGGCCCACACGTCACTGCCTGGGCCAACGGACCTTCTCTCCCTCACACCGCCGACGACGTTCCGGAACGGGAGCACGGGTACAGCCACCTCACCACGCCCCTTCGCCGGCGCGGCCTGGAGTGCACCATCGAGTACGGCCTCAGCGACTACATCATCCACGCCCAACTCCCCGACGAGAGTTCGCTGATCATCTCGCCACCCCAGGAACCACCGACCGAGCACCCACCCGGATACCCCGAGAGCTGGTTGGTGACCCGCAGTCATCCTGACGACTCCGCCGTCCACGAAGTCGTCTACGACTCGGAACCCGACGGCCCCCACGCCCAACACGGAGGCAGCGTCCCAAGCGTGCTCGCCGCCATCGACGCGCGCCTGGACCAACTCGGCCTGCCACCACGACCGGAGCCGAAACGATTCGCTCAGGAGAGCGTCGCCGACGAGGTGCTCCACCGTGCGGGCTTCGTTCCTGCCGTGGTGTTCGGTGAGCACTACCACCGGCTGCCCTCGGCCATGACCGACCCGGCCGAGCAACGGCGGGCGGTAACCCGGGCCTTCGCCATGCTGCAGTCCGAGGGCTTCGAGGTTTCCTGCGACCCCGTTTTGCTGGACTCGGGCCTGTCTCCCAGCCGGGCCTACGAAATGGGCCTCGGCGACCGGCTCGGACATCTGGCCCAGTCCATCCAGGCATCGACGCACACGAGCGAGGTAGTCGCCTCGCTGAGCGAACTGACAGCCCCCGCCGATGGCGTTCTCCAGCGGGTCGTGGAGATCCTCGATACGACGGCCGAGTGGTGGGAGGGGTTCGGCGACACGGCTGATCGCCACTACGCGGACCGTCTGCGCTACCTCGCCGAGCAGCTCGACTCCTACGCGATCGAGGTTCGAGCGATACGCGGCGACCTGGCCGACCGCCATACCGCCCGCCCCGACACAGCTCAGGTCCGGGCAGCCCAGGCCGCCCCGCCGACTGCTTCCTCGTCACGAGTGAGTGTGGCTCTGTCGCTCTCGCCGACGGCGGCACAGCGCACAGTCCCGGCACACCTGCCAGCGGCCTCGGCCTCACGCCCCGCGTTGCTGTCCACCCGTCCCCCATCCGTGCCCGGTCGCTGACCGCCTTTTCGCCTCGGAGTACGCCATGTCCCGCACCAGCAGAACCATCCCGGCCCTCGACCACCCCGCTCCCCGCACCCGCACCCGCACCCGCACCGGATGGATCAGCCATGCCCGCCCCCGATCACGACTCGCGTCCCGACATCGCAGTCGGCCACCACCCCGACTACGGCATCGTCGCCGCGAACCCCAAGCAACTCGCCGCCAGCACATGGATGTTGAAGCGTCTCGACTTCCATCCCGTCCCGGGCCACCCGACGCTGCACGCACTGGCCGACCAACAGCGCGACAGCCAGGGCCGCGCCACCCGGGCCGTCGCACTGCTACAAAAAGTCGGCTACCAAGTCGACGTGGACGCCGCGTTCGACCCCGCACTGGCCTCCGGCGCGGCTCCCGCCCATGATCGGCACCCGCGCACAGAACCCGACGTCGCGTTGGCCGAACATCCGCAGCTCGGCATCATCGCGGCCACAGGGGACCGCTCCTCCGCGCTCGGCGGCCCACTCATCCTGGAAGAACACGGCTGGCGGCATCAACCGGACCTGGGCATCTACACGCTGCCCGTCACCACCGACCGCGACGAGGCCCTGGGAAAGGTCGCCAACGCCACGTTGTCGATGCACCGATCCGACCTCCGGGTCGCAGTGCAGCCCCGCCTCGCCCAGGACGTAGCAGCACGTCGGCCCCCTGCACCCGTGACAGCCGCACGCCACGAGCACAGTCAGGGCGTCATCAACGGCAAGTTCCCCATCAGCGCCGCCGCGCTCGCCGCCAGCCCAGCTCGCGCCAGCCTCCCAGGCAAGGCGCCGGTTCCCGCTCCCGCCGCCTCCGCTCCGGTGACCCGGCCGGTCGACCCGCGCATCGCGTTCTCCCGCAACCACTAACCCAACTCCCGTAAGGAGCAGTTCACATGGCCGTGAAGACCATCTGGCAGATCACCCACTCCTGCGGCCACCAGGCCGAGCGCGGCCTGTCCGACCGGGCGGCCGATCGTCGCGCGGGCTTCGCCGAGTGGCTCGCCAAGCAGGAGTGCACCGGCTGCTGGCGGGCCGCGAGGGAAGGCGACGAGCAGGACAAGGCCGCCTGGCTGGAGGCCAGGCGAGCCGAAGAGCAGGCCGAATCCGAAGCCTGGTCGGAGCAATACCGGATGCCGCCTCTGGAGGGCAGCGAGCGGGCCGTCGCCTGGAGTGTGCGCTGTCGCCACCAGGTCCTGACCGCCGCTTACACCGCCCTGGTCCTCGAAGGCGAGACCACGGAGACGGAGTGGGCGGAGGCCGAGGAGGCCGCTCGCATCATCACCCGCGCCGGGTGGTGGATCGACCAGCGCTCCTCTGAACCCGACGACCTCACCGAGCTGCTCCAGGCCGCCACCGAAGCCGACCGGCCGACTGAGAACCCCCACTTCTGACCACCTGGTGTCCCACCGAAGCGGGGCACCAACTCTTGTCAAACTGCCACAGCGCACGCTCTCGGCCAAGGCGGCTACGAAGACGGCGCCCGCCGAGAAGACTGCCTCGAAGACCCTGAAGAAGGCGGCGCCGAGGAAGCCCGGGCGCAATGCCTGCTCCTGGAAGACGCCGGGCTCGGCGCCCCGGTGGGCTCCAGAGTTGAGAGTGCGCGCAGGTGGACATGTGGTTCGTTCCGGCTACGCCAGCGGTCCGAGTGCGACATCCGCCCCGCACTCGGTACAGGGCACAGCGCCAGGGCGGCGCAGTACCTCAAGCGCGGCGAATACGTCCAGCTCCTCAGCGTCCCGGGGCGCCTCCTCACAGTCCCAGACGTGCACGATGTGCGCGGCGGGTCGACCTCCTATGGCCGGGGTCCACTGGATCTTCCACGCCCACCGGTCGGCTGCCTGAGCTGTTGGCTCCTCGCGGCGCAACGGGTAGGTGGGGACGGCGTCGTACCGAACACCGTCGATGGGGGACGCCTGGTCAGGGGTGAGCCAGACGCGGTACTCGCGCGGCTCGACGGTCTCGGCGTCGGGGTCATCGGCCCACATGGGCAGGGCTACCCAGTACATCCACCCTGCCCTGGCGAACTGTCCTCGGGCGTGCAGCCGACCTCGTAGCTCCTGCCCATCAGGCAGGAACACCCGAACCTGGGGTGGTGGTTCAGCAAACGGCATGCGGGCCCGCTAGCTCGTGGACCGGGGACCGCCGTCCGATCCCGTCCCGACGACGCGCCCCCGCTCCCAGGCCATAAGGACACGTTCGTCCCCGTCAGCGTCCTCGGTCAGTCGGATGACAACCTTCTCGTCGCTGCCGTAGAGCCCGACCCAGTCCCGCCAGGTCCGGCGGGCTGTCGCACCGTCGGCCCACACCCCGGAAACCGCCGGCCCGCCGGTCGCGAACTGGAGTCGGACCAGGTGTGTCACGGCAGCCGCCCCAGAGCCCGGGCCTGGCGCCGCAGCTCTACCCGCGCGCCGGGCAACCGGCGGGGGCTGGACCAGTACGGGTGAAACAGCAATTGACCGGACAGCGCGTGCAAGCGGCGGCGCAGTTCGGTGGCGTGCGCGGGGCGCGGCACGGCGAGCGCCGCGTATGTGCGCTGCCAGTGCGCCTGGAGTTCGATCAGGTCGGGCGGAAGAGGGGCGTGCTCCATGACAGCAATTAGGCCATATGTTCGATTTTCTCGCCAAGCTGACGCACCCGACCTCTGGGCCCCTGGTGTCCTGTGCCATCGAAACTTGAGCGGGACCCGACTGTGAGGCGGGAGCGAGCGGAGGCGGGGCCGCGGAACGTCCGCGTCAGATCGTGCGCCGCGCCAGCCGCTGGCGTGCGGCTGATAGTCGGCGGCATCCTCACCCAAACAGTCGATGCCAGAGCGTCGCGGCTCCGGCCACATGATCGTTGATGGAATAGACCATCACCAAGGTGATGCCACCCGTAATACTGAGGCACATCATCCCCTTCTTGGTCATCTCGCCTACATCGTCATAGCCACACACATTCATGACCAAGGCCACACTGAGGATGACCAGCCCCAGCGCGACCAGGAGAAGCAGTCGAGCCGCTGCGTACGGCGTCCCCTCCGTCAGTAGGGAGGTCACTACGACGCCGCTCGCGGTGACTAGCAGCTCGACTCCCACCGCCCAGTCTCCCCACGCAGCCCGCGCTGGCTTCATCAGAACTTTCCAAGCGACTGTCCCGCAGATAAGGAGGACCGAGAAGCCAAGAAATGCGAAGAACTCG
The DNA here is from genome assembly GCF_042721125.1 of Streptomyces sp. NPDC058469. Classification (NCBI taxonomy): domain Bacteria; kingdom Bacillati; phylum Actinomycetota; class Actinomycetes; order Kitasatosporales; family Streptomycetaceae; genus Streptomyces; species Streptomyces sp. NPDC058469. The sequence continues at coordinate 1,076 of NZ_JBHXME010000061.1, read as the reverse complement.
GACATGCAGGCCACACTAGTGATCAAATCGCCGAGTGCTCGGCCGCGCCCCAGGTGGCTTTTCGCAGATTGGGACGCATGATGGGGGCAAGGAGTGGAGGTGGCCCATGCCCAAGGCGCCCAAGGTGCGTGACGTGATGCGAAGGGGTTCTGCCACCGTCGACGCCCATGCTTCGCTGGTCGAGGCCTCCGAAATGCTCCGGGCGCTTCAGGTAGGCGCGCTGGCGATCTCAACCCAGACACTGATAACAGGGTTCATCACGGACCGCGAGATCGTGAACGCCATCGCCGAGGGGCGGGACCCCAGCAGCGTGGAAGTGGCTGAGCTCGCGGGTGAGATGCCAACCGTTGACGCAAGTGAAGATGTGGCTGAGGTTAGACGCCACATTGAGAGCTCGGGCGCGAGTGGGGCGGTTGTCCTGGATCAGGGGCGCCCAGTAGGCGTCGTCACCGACGTGGACCTGCGAGGTGCCGCCAGACGCTCGAACGAGCCCGTGATGCACGCCTTCAGGGCTCGTAGAGCAGTCATCAGAGCGACGATGGAGGTCTCCTCTCGGGCTGACCGCAAGGTCGAGATTGTGCTCGGCCGTAAGCCCTACCGCCGCAGGGTGGCCATCGGGCGCGTGGCAGTCCTCTCTCTCGGCCTGGTAGCCGTGCTGTTCCTCCTCGCCACCCTGCTGCTTATGGCGCTGGACGGCGATGTCACTCCCCTTGTTGCAACAGCTGTTATGCCGATCCTTGCCGTGGCAATCCCTCTCGGCTTGAGGGCTGCCCATGGCCGATGGGTCCAGCAGTAGTGCGAGGTGATTGGTCCTCTACGCCCTACCCGCTCACTGCGTTGATCAGCATCCCGAGGGCTTGGCGCACGATCTGACGCGGACGTTCCGCGCCCCACCTCCCCTCGCCCCCGCCTCACAGTCGGGTTCCCGCTCAAGATTCGGTGGCACAGGACACCTGGTGACTGAGTGCTTCAGTTGGCCGCTGTCCCGTCTCTGTCGACCTGACCCCCGTCTCAAGTGATCTGGTCTGATTCGCTCGTCATCTCAGATGATCTGGTTCACCGCGAGCGGCGGTGTC
>NZ_JBHXME010000060.1:0-55843 GCF_042721125.1 Streptomyces sp. NPDC058469 | reverse complement strand
CCTTTCATGTCCCCGTGGTTCAGGACGCCGGCTGCTCCACCTTCGTCGACGTCTTGCCGTCCACCGCCGCCGCGAGCTGCGGCACCATGCGGTCCAGGACGTAGGGAATGCTCAACACCGTGGACAGGGATACCGCGTTGCCGTAGTCGCTGGTCTCCTTGATGAAGACCTCGCGGCCCTGCTTCACCACGTTCAGGTCGCCGTAGATCTTGTCGCTGTGCAGCTTGGTGACGGCCGTGGTGGTGTCAGGCACGATCCACACGGCGACCTTCTGGTCGAGGAGGTCGTAGCGCTCCTTGCTGATGTTGGCGCCGAACGTGTCACCGATGACCTTGTCGAGGTCCTTCGGGAGTGAGAGGCCGAGGTCGGAGAGGAGGCGGGAGCGCGGGTCCTGGCTGCCGTAGACGAACACGCCCTCGTACGGGGTCGCCATGACGGCCGACGCACCGGCGAAGGCGGGGTTGGCCTTCTTGGCCGCCGCGAACTTGGCCTCGACGCCCGACACCAGGGTCTTGGCCTCGGACGCCTTGCCGAGCGCCTGGCCTATCTCCTCGGTCTGCTGCTGCCACGGCACGCCGTAGTCGTTGTAGGCCTTCGGCTGGGCGACGACCGGCGCGAACTGCGACAGGCTCTGGTACTGCGCCTTGGTCAGGCCCGAGTAGACGGCGAGGATCAGATCCGGCTTCAGGGCGGCGATCTTCTCCACCTGCGGACCGGTGCCGGTGTCCTTGAGGACGGTCGGCGCCGCCGCACTGCCCAACTTGTCCTTCGCCCAGGGGCCGATGGCGCCCTTGTAACCGCCGAGCCACTCGGTCGTGCCGACCGGCACCTTGCCCAGGGCGAGGACGGCGTCCTGGTCGGTGAGACCGACGGTGACGATGCGCTTGGGTTCGGACTTGATGGTCGTACTGCCGAACTTGTGGGCGATCGTCACGGGGAAGGCGTCCGCGGAGGCCTTCGCCTTCGACCCCGACGTGTCGGAAGTGGACGATGAGGAACCGGAGTCGGTGGAGCCGCAGCCGACCGCGGTGATGGCCAGCAGGAGTACGGAGGCGAGCAGGCCGGACAGCCGGGAGGCTCTGGTGGCGCGGGGCATCGGATGATCCTTCTGTTCGTCGCGGTGGGTTCGGCGGGGGGTGACAGGTCTGGGTGACAGGTCTAAGGGGGCTAATGGGCGTCGGGGGCGGCCTCGGCGGAGCGGCTGCCGGACCAGGCGTGCCACAGGGCGGCGTACTGGCCCTGGGCGGTGAGGAGTTCGTCGTGCGTGCCGTTCTCCACGACCCGGCCGTCGCTCAGGACGATCACCCGGTCCGCGGAGGCGGCCTGACTGAGCCGGTGCGCCACGACCAGTGCGGTACGGCCGCGCAGCGCCTGTTCGGCGGCCTCGTCGAGCTGCCGCGCACCCGAACTGCCCGCCTCCGCCGTCGCCTCGTCGAGTACGACGACCGGCGGATCGGCCAACAGCAGCCGTGCCAGGGCGAGTTGCTGCGCACGGTCGGCGGTCAGCCGATGACCACCGTCGCCGACGACCGTGTCCAGGCCCCCCGGCAACGCCTCGACCCAGCCGAGCGCGCCCACCGTGTCGAGCGCCTCCCGCAGTTCCTCGACGTCCGCGTCCGGGCGGGCCAACCGTAGATCCTCGGCGAGCGGCCCGGCGAAGACGTGCACTTCCTGCGTGACGAGCCCGACCAGATGACCGGCCTCGTCCGGCTCGGCGCCGCCGACATCGATCCGGCCCGACTGCGGACGGTGCAGCCCCGCGACCAGCTTGGCAAGGGTCGTCTTGCCCGCACCGGTCGTACCGACCAGCGCGACCCGCTCCTTGGGCCGTATCTCCAGGTCGACGTCGTGCAGTACCGGGCGGCCCGGCACATACGCGTGGGAGACACCGGTCAGCGTCACGGACGGCGGCCCGGCGGCGGTCGTACGGTCGTCCGCGCGGTCGGCGACCACGGGTGCGGGTTCGTCCACCACCCCAACGAGCCGTGCCAGTCCGGCCGTTGCCGACTGGGCGTCGTCCAGCAGCACCAGCGCGGTGTTGACCGGACCGAAGAGACTGTGGAAGTACAAGGCGGCGGCGGTGGCCGTACCGACCGACGTGGAACCGTCGCGCACCAGCAGGAACCCGGTGACCAGGACGGCGGACAGCCCCAGGTACTCGGCGATGTGCAGCCGGCTGTAGAAGCGCAGCATCAACTGCACGCCGCTCATGGTCAGTTCGACCGCAGAGCGCGAGCGGTCGGTGACCCGCCGGGTGTGGCCCTTCTGCAGCCGGTACGCCCGTACGGTCCGCGCCCCGCCGATGGTGTCCAGCAGCTGCTGCTGCTGTGTCCCGGTGGCGATGCGCTCCTTGGCGTACAGGGGAACGGCGTTGCGCACATACCAGCGCGCGGTGTGCGCCTGCACGGGCACCGCGATCAGCGCCGCGATCAAGAACCGCCAGTCCAGCAGAGCGAGCGCGCCCAACGTCAGCACGATCGACAGCGCGGACCGCGCCAGTTCGGGCAGCGCCCCGCGCACGGCGTCGGCGACCCGCGAAACGTCGCGCGTGACACGGGCGTTGAGATCACCGGAGCCGGCCTTCTCCACCCGGTCCAGGGGGAGTGACAGGGCCCGCTCCACGAACAGCTCGCGCAGCCGCGCGAGCGCGGTCTCCCCGAGCCGTGACACCAGGGACATGCCGAGTGCGGTGGTCACGCCCTGGACCAGGGCGACTCCGGCAAGGGCGACCACCGGGAAGGTGAGCGCGTCGGGGGAGCGGTGCTCGGTGACGACGTCGACGACATGGCCCAACAACGGCTGGGTGAGCAGTCCGACAGCCGTGGCGAGCACCATCAGACCGAACCCGGCGGCGGCCAACCCCCGCTGCGGGCGCAGCAGTTCACGGACCGCGGCACGGGTGCGGGCGGGGGTGGCGGTGGGGAGGAGAGCGCGGTCCGTGTCCACTTGCCCGGCGTTCTCCCGGCCCGTCCCCGTCCCCTCGGCTCCCGTCGTCATGCCAGCACCGCCGTCCGGTAGGTCGCGTCGGTTCGTACGAGGTCCGCGTGGGTGCCCTCGGCGCCGACGCGGCCGGCGTCGAGGAGGATCACGTGGTCGGTGACGGCGAGGAGTGCGGGGCTGTTGGTCACGACGATCGTGGTGCGGCCCTGCCGGAAGTCGCGCAGGCCGCTCGCGATGCGGGCCTCGGTCACCGTGTCGACGGCCGTGGTCGGATCGTGCACGACCAGGACAGGCGGCCCGGCACGCAACGCCCTTGCCAGCAACACGCGTTGGCGCTGCCCGCCCGACAGGGAGCGCCCTCCCTCACCGACACCGGTCGCGGTGCCGTGCGGCAGGGAGTCGGCCACCTCGTCGGCGCGGGCGGCGGCCATGGCACGTTCCGTACGGAGGTCGGAGTCCGCGCCCGCCGAACCGTTCTCCGACTTTTCTTCCTCCGGCGTCACGTTCGCCGCCAACGAGCCCTCGAACAGCGCCGCGTCATGGGCGGCGACCAGGACAGTCGCTCGAAGTCCCGCAGGATCAAGCCGAGTCAAGGGCACGCCGTCCAGCTCGACGGAACCCGACTCCGGGTCGGTCTCCCGGCCGAGACAGCGCAACAGGGCCTCGGCGCCGGCCGGGTCCGTCACAGCGATGCCGGTCAACTGCCCGGCGGGCAGGTCGAGATCGATGCCGTCGAGTCCACCGAGCCGTACGCCACGCAGCCGCAGCTCCCCGCGAACGGGCTCGGCGACCGGGTCGTCGCCGTCCACGACGGCGTGCCCGGTGGCCAGTACCTCCGCGACGCGCGCGGCCGAGGCACGGCCCTGCGCCAGCTCGGCGTTGACCCAGGCGAACGTCTCCAACGGCCCCAGCAGGAACAGCGCGAGACCCACCGCCGACACCAACTGGCCCAGAGTCAGCGACCCGTTGAGCGCCAGCCGACCGCCCACGAGTGCGATCAGCGCGATGAACCCACCGGTGAGCGCGAGCACGAGTCCCGTCTGCCAGGACTCGGCGCGCGCCGAACGCAGCGTGGCGGCAAGGGAGATACGACTCGTGCGGCGATACCGCTCGACGGCGGCCTCCTGCGCACCGAGCCCCTTCAACACGCGCAGCCCGGCCACCAGGTCGGCGGCCACGCCCGACGCATGGGCGGCCCGGTCCTGCTCGGCCTCACTGCGGCGCTCCAGCGGCTTGCTCAGCAGATGCCCCAGCCACAACAGCACGGGCGTGCCCAACAGCACGATCAACCCGAGTGTCACCGACGTCAGCAGCAGCGCGACGGCGCTCACGGTGACGCCCGCGATCGCCCAAATCCCGCTCATCAGCGCCATGTTGACCGCGCCGACCCGCTTGGCGTCCTCGGTGGCGACGTTGGCCAGTTCCCCGGGCAGCCGTCCCTCCTCGGCACCGCCGCGGGCGTCGAGGACCCGGCCCACGATCGCCAACCGGATTGTGTGCGCGGCCTCTTCGGCGCCGCGTTCACCGGCCTTGGCGCCCAGCCGGAAACTCCACGACAGCGTCACGTACATGACGGCCAGCACGCCGAGCCAGAGCGCCAGACGTCCGGCGTTCTGACCGGCGACGGCCTGGTCGATGACGACACCGATGAGCACCGGCACCAGGGCTTCCCCCAGTTGGTGCACGCATCCGAGCGCCGAGCCGAGTGCGACGCGCCGTATCTGTCCCTTGAGCGAGCGCGCCAGGACGTCCCGCCCCGACAGTTCCCCTGCTCCCACCAGCCACCCTCCGGAAACCGGCCAACTTAGGTAAGGCTACTCTAAGTGAATCTCGGGGAGTCGACGCCCTTTCGGCCCTCCTGGCACGTAACGGAGCGATTCCGATGCGGTCGTCAGAGCAGTTCTCCGTGCCGTCATCCGTGCCGTCGTCCGAGCGGTCGCCCGAGGGGCGTTGCCGTCCGATGCCGAGCGGTAGGCTTCCTGGGTGCGCCCAATTTGTTCGAGGCGCACGCCGGCAAGACAGACAGTCCGCGCATTCAGGAGGACCGGCGTTGCACGTCCAGGAATGGCTCGACTCGGTTCCGGCGGTGGCCGTCTACGCCGTGGTGGCACTCGTCATCGGGGTGGAGAGCCTGGGCATCCCGCTGCCGGGCGAGATCGTCCTGGTCTCGGCGGCGCTGCTCTCCTCCCAGCACTCCGGCATCAACCCGTTCGTCCTCGGCGCCTGCGCCAGCCTGGGTGCCGTCATCGGCGACTCCATCGGCTACGCGATCGGCCGCAAGGGCGGACGCCCCCTGCTCGCCTGGCTCGCGAACAAGTTCCCCAGACACTTCAGCGAAGGCCATGTCGCCACCGCGGAACGGTCCTTCGAGAAGTGGGGCATGTGGGCCGTCTTCTTCGGCCGCTTCATCGCCCTCCTCCGCATCTTCGCCGGCCCCCTCGCGGGCGTACTCCGCATGCCCTACTGGAAGTTCCTGATCGCCAACTTCCTCGGCGGAGTCATCTGGGCCGGCGGCACCACAGCGGTCGTCTACTACGTGGGAATCGTCGCCGAGGACTGGCTGAAGCGCTTCTCCTACTTCGGCCTGGCGGCGGCGGTACTGGTTGGCCTCGCCTCAATGCTGTTGGTCAGGCGCAGGGCACAAAAGATGTCGGCCGAGAAAAACGAACCGGAGCCAGTCCCCGCCGGGGAGTGAAGGCGCCCCCTTTAGGGGCGCGGGGAACTGCGCGACCAGCCGCATACGGCCCGCACCCGCCAGACGACCTACTCATGCACCTCGTGATGCGCCTTGGCCAACTCCGCATACATGGTCCCGTTGAGGGTCAACCCCTCCCGCTCCTCACCGCTCAGCTCGCGCCGCACCTTCGCAGGTACCCCGGCGACCAGTGAACCCGGCGGCACAACCATCCCCTGCGGCACCAACGCTTGCGCGGCAACCAGCGAACCCGCCCCGATCACCGCCCCGTTGAGCACCGTAGCCCCCATCCCGATCAGGCAGTCGTCCTCAACGGTCGCACCATGCACCACCGCGTTGTGCCCCACGGAAACCCGCTCCCCGACACTCACCGGAAACCCGGGATCGGCATGCAGCGTGCAGTTGTCCTGGATATTGCTGCGAGCCCCCACCGAGATCCGCTCGACGTCGCCGCGCAACACCGCGCCGTACCAGACACTCGCCCCCGCCCCCAACGAAACGTCCCCGATCACGGACGCCGTAGGAGCCACAAACGCCTCCCCATCGACCTTCGGCTCCCTGCCACCAATACCCACGATCAACGCCCTGTGCGTCATAAGACCCTCCCAACCGTCGGAGACCCCCGCACGGTACGTCATCCGGTAGGGCGAAGATCACAGCGGCCGGGCCCCATGGGTACGTCTCACGCTGAGTACCGTGGCCGGGTGCCCAACCGCAAGAACACGTTCTCAGAATGGCGGCGCGACCTCGCGCAGCGCGCCGTCCACGCGGGCTGGGCCTGGGTGCAGCGCACGGGCTCGGTGACGGCCAAGAACCCCGGTCGCTTCCACTTCGGCTCGATCGGCGAAGCCACCCGGCTCGCCTTCCCGCTGGGCACCGTCTTCGGCGAACCCTGGATCCACCTCGGCGCCCACTGCATCGTCGGCGAGCAGGTCACGCTTACGGCCGGCCTGATGCCCGACCTCGACCTCGGCCCCGACCCCATCCTGCGCCTGGGCGACGGTGTCGTCCTCGGCCGCGGCAGCCACGTCATCGCCGACACGACGGTCACCATCGGCAGCGACTGCTACTTCGGGCCGTACGTCTACGTCACGTCCACGAACCATTCCTACGACGACCCGCACGAGCCCATCGGGAAGCAGTGGCCCCGCATGGAACCCGTCGAGATCGGCCCGGGCTGCTGGATCGGCACCGGCGCGGTGATCCTGCCGGGCGCGCGGATCGGCCGGAACGTGGTGGTGGCGGCCGGTGCGGTGGTCCGCGGCACGGTGCCCGACCACGCCGTGGTGGCGGGGGCGCCCGCACGGGTCGTACGCCGCTGGACGCCGGCGGAGGGCTGGCAGCCACCGTTGCGGACGCCGGCGCCGGTGCCGATCCCCGCGGATGTGACCCCGGATCAACTCCGGGCACTCGCGGGCCTGGACGACGCGAGCGCGGCACGGCTTGCCGAACTGGACGAGAACGTGATCGCCCACCTCGCGGAACTGGACGCGGAGGCCTGACCCGGCACTTATGCCGAGGCCTGACCGGCACGTGTGCCGAAGGTCGACCGGCACGTGTGCCGAAGGTCGACCGGCACGTGTGCCGAGGCCTGATCCGGCAGTGATGCCGAAGGTCGACCGGCACGTGTGCGGAGGTCTGATCCGGCAGTCACGCCGAGGCCTGACCCGCACCCATGTCGAGCCCCCGCCCGGCACCCGACGCCCCCAGCACCCGAAGCCGCCCCGCACACAACCCGCCCCCACCCCCCTCACCCCGTCGCCAGCAACAACGTCCCCACCAACGCCAGCCCCGCCCCCGCCGCCTGAACCACCCGCAGCCGCTCGCTCAGAAATCCGCGCGCGGCCAGCGAGGTCACCACCGGATACAGCGACGCGAGCACCGCCGCCACAGTCACCGGCCCATGCTGCGCGGCGACCGAATACGTCCCGTTGGCCGCCACATCGGCGAGCCCCACGAAGGCCAGTGCCGGCAGCGAACCCCAGGGGAACCCGCCCGCCGGAAGCGCGGATCCACCCCGCCGCACGGAGACGCAGAGCGCGGCCCCACCCGTGGCCACGTTCGTCACGCGCTGCACGAACAGCGCGAGGAAGAGGCCGGTCACGCCGATGGACGCCTCCGCGATCAGCGCGAACACCGTGCCGAAGCCGAGCGCGGCGATCAGCGCCAGCAGGATCGTCCGCCGCTGCACGGGCGCGCCCCGCAGCTGGGGACCGCCCGCGAGGACGACCCCGGTGACGGCGACCGCGATCCCCGCCACCTGCGTCCAGCCGGGCCGCTCGCCGAGGAACAGGCCCACCCCGACCGGTACGGCCACGCTCAGCGTCGCGAGCGGCGACACGACGCCCATCGGGCCCAGCGCGAGCGCCTTGTAGAAGGACAGCAGGGCGACCGGCCCCACCAACCCGGCCGCGAACGCGAACCACAACCGAGGCCCGGCCTCGCTCCAGCCCCCGGTGGCCACCACGACCGCGCCGAGCACGGCCGCCGCGATTCCCTGCGAGACGACGACCACCGTCAGCGCCGGGGTCCGCCGGGTCAGCAGTCCTCCGCCGAAGTCGGCCAACCCCCACAGGAGGCTGGTGGCCAGGGCGAAGAATGCTGTCACGGGGCGCCTCGCAGTACAGTTCGGTGCAGTTCGGTGAACGATCGGGTGCACCACACCGTAGTTCGCTGCATTGAACTCTGTCATCCATAATATTGAACTGAAGGTATGGGCGGAACGTGTCGGACCTCGACCTGCTGAACCAGTCCCTGGCTCGCAACGTCAAGCACTGGCGCTCGGTGCGCGGCTTCACCCTGGACGTGCTCGCCGCCCGGGCAGCCGTCAGCCGGGGCATGCTCATCCAGATCGAGCAGGCCCGCACCAATCCCAGCATCGGCACGGTCGTCAAGATCGGCGACGCCCTCGGCGTCAGCATCACCACCCTGCTCGACTACGAACAGGGCCCGAAGGTCCGCATCGTCCCCGCCGAGCGCGCCGTACGGCTCTGGCACACCGACGCCGGCAGCTACAACCGCCTCCTCGCCGGCACCGAGGCGCCCGGACCGCTGGAGATGTGGGACTGGCGGCTGATGCCGGGGGATGTCAGCCCCTCCGAGCCCCACCCCACGGGCACGGTCGAACTGGTCCATGTCACCACGGGCGAGCTGACCCTCACCGTGGACGGCGAGGACCACCTCGTCCCGGCCGGCGCGAGCGCCACCTTCGAGGCCAACACCCCCCACACGTACGGCAATCAGGGCGACGAGCCGATGGAGATGGTCATGGCGGTGTCGGTCCCGCCCGTGCGCGGAGACACCCCGTGAGCAGCCGCCGTACGACTGTTAGCGTGCCGTCATGCGCGCACCCATCGGACACTTCGACCACGCCACCCCGGCCCCCGACTGCCTCGACGAACTGACCCGCCCGGTCGCCGACGCCGTGCGCGCCTGGCGCGGCAGCGTCCCCGCCGACCAGTTCGTCTACGTCGACACGGACCCCGAGTGGGCCGACACCGCCACCTTCGTCGAGCACTACGGCCGTGAGCTGCTGGAGCGGTCCGCGAACTGCGTGGTGGTGGCCGGGAAGCGCGGCGGCGAGACCATGCTGGCCGCGTGCGTGGTCCTGTCCACCACCCGCGTCGACGTGAACGGCGTCGTACGCCGCCAACTCGGCGCCCGCAAGGCCTCGTTCGCGTCGATGGACACGGCTACGGGCGAGAGCGGCATGGAGTACGGCGGCATCACCCCCGTCGGACTCCCCGCCGACTGGCCGGTGTTGGTGGACTCGGCCGTCGTCGACCTGCCGTACGTCCTGGTCGGCAGCGGACGCCGACGCGGCAAACTCCTCGTCCCGGGCAAGGCGTTCGCGGAACTTCCGGGCGCGGTGGTGCTGGAGGGACTGGGCGTCGCCTGACCCCAAGAAAACCGCGTCGGACCTCACGCCATGCTGTGGTGGGCCAACTCCCCGTGCGGGTCCGCCTCCCCCGGCACCGGTGCCGGATCCGCGTGCACCAGGGCCGCGGTGAGCCGCGGCACCGCGTGCAGGAGTGCGTGTTCCGCCGCTACGGCGACGGCGTGGGCCTGACGTACCGTCGCCTCCCCGTCCACGACCACCGCCACCTCGGCGCGCAGCCGGTGCCCGATCCAGCGCAGCCTCAACTCGCCCACCCCGCGCACCCCTTCGACCTCCCGCACGGCGTGCTCGGCCCGATCCACCAGGTCGGGATCGACGGCGTCCATCACGCGCCGGAACACCTCGCGCGCGGCGTCCCGCAGGACCAGCGCGATCGCGGACGTGATCGCCAACCCCACGATCGGGTCGGCGAGTTGCCACCCCAGCGCCGAACCGCCGGCCCCGACCAGCACGGCCAGCGAGGTGAACCCGTCCGTACGGGCGTGGAGTCCGTCGGCGACCAGCGCGGCCGACCCGATCTCCCGGCCGACGCGGATCCGGTACGTGGCCACCCACTCGTTGCCCACGAACCCGACGAGCGCCGCGACGGCGACCACCGGGACGTGTGTCATGGGCCGCGGATCGAGCAGCCGGTCCACCGCCGCCCAGGCCGCGAAGGCCGCGGACGCGGCGATCGTCAGCACGATCGCGATCCCGGCCAGGTCCTCGGCGCGCCCGTAGCCGTACGTGAAGCGCCGCGTGGCGGCCCGGCGGCCGAGCACGAACGCGATGCCGAGCGGTACGGCGGTCAGCGCGTCCGCCGCGTTGTGCACGGTGTCGCCGAGCAGCGCGACCGAGCCGGACACGACCACCACGACCGCCTGCACCAGCGCCGTCACCCCGAGCACCGCGAGCGACACCCAGAGCGCGCGCATACCGCGGACCGAGGACTCCAGGGCGGAGTCGAGTTTGTCGGCGGTCTCGTGGGAGTGGGGGGTGAGGAGGTGGCCGAGGCGGTGACGGATGCCCGTGGGGGAGTGGTCATGGGGATGCGGGTGGTCGTGGCCGTGGTCGTCGTGCGGGTGTGCGTGCTCGTGTTCGTGGTGGTGCTGGTCGCTCACGTGGGTCCCCTTCCGGTGCGCGGGTGGACGTACGGCGCCCACAGGGTCATTATGTGCGTATGAGCGCACGCATGCACCTATCACCTGCGCATGATGCGCATCCGCGCACCCCGGGCGAGGAACAGTTCGCGCTGGCCGCCGAACTCCTGGCCCTCCTCGGCGACCGCACCCGCCTGACCCTCCTGCACGCGCTGACGGCGGGCGAGTCCGACGTCACCACGCTCACGGAGGCATGCGAAGCGGCCCGCCCGGCGGTCAGCCAGCACCTGGCGCGGCTGCGTCTGGCGGGGCTCGTGACCACGCGCAAGGAAGGCCGCCGGGTGATCTACGCGTTGAGTGACGGTCATCTACGACGGCTCGTCGACGAGGCGTTGAACGTGGCGGACCACCGCCTCAACGACCGCCCGCCGCACGACTGACAGCCGTACCTCAGGGGCTACTGACGGCCGTGGCTCAGGAGTTGGGGTCCTTGCCCAGGTAGCTCTCCGCGAACGCGAGGCTCGCGGCGGGGGATTCGAAGACGCGGCGGAGCCGGGCGAGGGTGGTGCCCGCACGGTACGGGTCGCCGGACGAGGCGCCGTGGTACACCTCCGAGAGCCACTGGGAGAACTCCTGGTACTCCCACACGCGGCCCAGGCAGGACTCCGAATAGCCGCCCAGGCCCGCGGAGTCGCCCTTCGTGGCGTACGCGACGAGCGCGTCGCCGAGCAGGAACGCGTCGTGCAGGGCGAGGTTCATGCCCTTCGCGGCGATGGGCGCGGTGAGGTGGGCCGCGTCGCCGGCGAGGAAGAGACGGCCGAACACCATAGGTTCGACAACGTAGTTGTGCATGTCGAGCACGCGCTTCTCGATCAGCCGGCCCTCGGTCAGCGGCGGGGCGCCGGTCGCGGCGAGCCGGTGCTGGAGCTCGGCCCAGACGCGTTCGTGCGGCCAGTTGTCGGGGTCGTCGCCGGGCGGGCACTCCAGGTAGTAGCGGGTGACTTCGGGACTGCGCGCCATGTGCCCGGCGAACCCGCGCGGATGGACGCCGAACAGCACACAGTCCGAGGACGGCGGCGCCTCGGCGAGCAGCGCGAGCCAGCCTGTGCCGTAGTCCTGCCGCGCGACCCGGGCCCGCTCCGGAGGCAACGCGCCCCGGCTCACCCCGCGCGCCCCGTCGCAGCCCGCCACGAAGTCGCAGTGCACGAGCCGCCGTTGACCGGTCTCCGGGTCGGTGTACGACACCGCCGGTCGGTCGGTGTCCAGATCGTGCAGCTGGACGTCCTGGACGCCGAAACGGATCGCGCCGCCCCGCACGTCCGCGTACTCCCGCACCAGGTCCGTCACCAGCAACGGCTGTGGATAGACGAAGTGGTGATGCCCCGTCAACTCCGTGTAGGGCAGCCGGTGCCGCTGCCCACCGAACCGGAACTCGCACTCGGTGTGCAGCTGCGCCCGCGCCAACAGGTTCTCGGCGAGCCCTCGTTGCTGCAGCCCACGGACGGCCCACTCCTCGATGACCCCGGCCCGGGGCCGCCGCTCGATGAACTCACGGCTCTCCGTCTCCAGCACCAGACAGTCGATCCCGGCGGCGCGCAGGATGTTGCCGACGGTGAGTCCGGCGGGTCCTGCGCCTACGACGACGACCGGAAAGTGGTGTGCGGACGCGGAGTTGGGGTGGGGGGAGGTGAAAGTCACCCGCCCATTATGACGGTGTCCAGACAGCCGAAAACGGCCACCTGGAGGGGGCCGGTTCGGATTCCGCAGGGGAGAAGTCGGATCAGTGGGTGGGCGCGTCCACGACCACGACCTCGTCGATGCTGCGGTGGATCTCGTCCGGGTGTGAGGAGACGGCCCGGGCCCAGTAGTAGATGGCCAGGGAGAACGCGGCGATGATCAGGATGTCCCACCACAGCGGGATGTTGCCCTGGCCGCCGAAGCCGCCCTGCCAGGAGATCACACCCATGCCGATCAGGTAGACCGGAAGCCACTGGGCGGCCCTGAAGTCCAGCCGGGGCGCGTCGGGCAGGTTCTTGCTCTTGGCGTAGAAGGCGTAGCCGCCGAGCAGCGCGTAACCGAGGATGATCGCCACACCGAGCCGCCAGAGGATGCCCCAAGTGGCCCAGTAGATGATGAGGTTGGCCACCACGAAGGACAGCGGGGAGATCACCTTGCCGCCGGGGAGACGGTAGGGGCGGTCGTGGTCCGGCAGCTTGTCGCTGAAGACGCCGTACGCCAGGGGGGCGCCCGCGTACATCAGGACGCTCGCCGAGGTGATGAAGCCGACCAGCTGCTGCCAGCTCGGGAAGGGCAGGAAGCAGACGACACCGGTCACGAAGGAGAGGATCAGGCCGAACCACGGCACGCCTCGGGCGTCCACCTTCTCGAACAGCTTCGGTGCGTAGCCGTTGCGGGAGAGGCCGTAGGAGACGCGGGAGGTGGCGGTGGTGTAGATCAGGCCGGTGCCGGCGGGGGAGACCACGGCGTCGAGGTAGAGCACGACGCTCAGCCAGCCCAGGCCGACCAGGGTGGCCAGGCCCGCCCAAGGGCCGTCGATGCCGGGGAAGTTGAGCTTGGCCCAGCCGTGCGAGAACGTGCTGTGCGGCAGCGCGGCGATGAACACGACCTGGAGCAGGACGTAGATCGTCGCGCCGATCGCGACCGAGCCGAGGGTCGCGCGGGGCAGGTCGCGCCTGGGGTTGCGGCTCTCGCCCGCGAGCTGGATCGCCTGCTCGAAGCCGAGGAGGGCGAAGATGATGCCGCTGGTGCTGATGGCGCTCAGCACGCCCTTGGCGCCGAAGGGGGCGAAGCTCTCCGAAGTGAAGTTGCCCGGGTGGAAGTTGCCCACCGCGACGATGAAGATCGTGGCCAGCGGGACCGCGATCTTCCACCAGGTGGCCGCGCTGTTGGTGTGCGCGAGGACCTTCACCCCTAGGAAGTTGACCGCGACGAACACGGCCATGAGGACGATGGCGACGATGAGGCCGCTGGTCGTCAGGGTGCTGTCCTTCGCGTGCAGATAGCCCTTCGCGAAGTCCCAGTGCCCGGCGTAGCCGATCATGGCCTCGACCTCGATCGGGGCCACGGTCGCCGCCTGCAGCCAGGCGAACCAGCCGAACGACATGCCGGCCAGGCCGCCGAAGGCGTAGTGGGGATAGCGCGTGGTGCCGCCCGCCACCGGGAACATACCGCCGAGTTCGGCGTGCACCAGCGCCAGCAGGACGATCGCGATCGCACCGATCACCCACGAGATGATCGCTGCGGGGCCGGCCACCATGACGGCGTTCTTGGCGCCGTACAGCCATCCGGAGCCGATGATGGAGCCGACCGAGGCCCACATCAGGCCTATCAGTCCGACGTCCCGGCGCAGTCCACCCGGTTTGCTCGTGGCCTCCGGGAGAATCTGGTCAACACTCGCCATGTCAAGGCGCCTCTCGAAGTCAGCACGCATGCTTAACGGTCGGGAGGCCTCAGGCTAGGAATGTATGAATATTTTCAGAAGTGCGTTGCCTGAAATTTGACTTGGGCTGGAGAGCTTCTTTTACACAGCGTTCGCACAGGTCTGCGCAGGTCAGCCGAGCCGTGGGATCTCGATCGCCGGGCAGTGGTCCATGACCATGTCGAGACCGGCGGCGCGGGTGCGGTCGTACGCGGCGTCGTCGATCACCCCGAGCTGGAACCAGACGGCCTTCGCGCCGACGCCGGCCGCCTCGTCGGCGACCGCGCCCGCGAGGTCGCTGTTGACGAACACGTCCACGACGTCGACCTCGAAGGGGATGTCCGCGAGCGAGGCGTACCCCTGCTCGCCGTGCACCGTCTCCGCCTTGGGATGGACGGGTACGACGCGCTTGCCGAAGCGCTGCAGCACCTCCGCGACGCCGTAGGCCGCCCGAGACCGGTTCGAGGACAGGCCCACGACGGCCCAGGTGTCGCCGGACTCGGTGAGGATCTTGCGGATCGTTGCTGAGTCGCCGTACATGCTCGGCCTCCTTGGGAATCGCGCACCCGCTGCTGCCTGCGACAACAGCGGGCGGAGCGTCGTGATTCCTCAGTCCGTTCCTCAGTCCTCGACCGCGGACGTGTTGAGGCCCTTGTCGTAGTGGTTGTGGGCGATCTTGATGCCCGAGCTGCCGTGGAAGACGAACAGCGGGGAGGTGTACGGCGGTTGGTCCGCCGCGGCCAGGCGGCGGACCGTGTTGCCGGTGAAGGTGAAGCCGCCGACGCTCTTGGCGTTGACGACCGTCACGTCACTGATGTCGAAGGAGTTGTGCTCGACCGCGATGTCGTGGTGCACCGGGTTCGCCGGGTCGACGACCTGGTTGGTCGGCTCGATGAAGATGACCGGGCCGGTGGGGCGCGTGAAGGAGTTGTCGCGGATCGTGAGGTCGGCGACCGGGCCCGACTCGTACCACTGGTAGGCGTCCGCGGAGACGTAGATGCTGGCCATGGACATCGCGTCGAAGCGGTTGCCGGCGATCAGGACCGGCTTGCGGGTGGTGACCAGGATGCCGCGCGTCGGTACGTTGCGGAACACGTTGCCGGAGATGACGACCGACGGGGTGGCCGTGATGTTCTCGACGACCGTGCCGCCGATCTGGACCCCGGCGGGGACCGGCCGGTCGAAGGTGACGTTCATCGTGGTCAGGGACTTGGTGTGGTCCATGCCGCTGGGGCCGTCGACCGCCGTGACCTTCGCGTGCGGGTTCGCCACCGGGGTCATCGTGCGCTGCGTCGTGAACTCGACCTCGTCACCCGGCGCGAACTGCGGGAACCCGGCGGTCTGCGGGTGTTCGTAGGCCAGGGTGAGGGTGTTCGGGCCGGGCTGTCCTACGACTTCGAGATACGTTCCGTGGATGTTGATCGGGTCGTCGTGCGGGCCGTCGAAGAGGCTCCGGGTGATGGAGACCTTGCCCTTGACGCCGGACATCTGCACGAAGTCCGCGAACGAAGCCGTCGACCTGCCGGACTTCGGATCGGGCGCGAAGTTCACCTTGTCGATGGAGATGTTCTCGCTGAACTGTCCGACCACACCGAAGGATTGGAGGTAGTAGGCGTTCATCGAGCGCATCGTGACGTTCTTGGACTGCCAGATGAAGGCGCCCGGTTCCGTCCGCTCGATGAGACGCATCTGGTAGACGAGCCCGGCGTCCGACGGCTGTGACGCGGTGGTGTAGTCGATCCGGATCCGGCGGTCGCCGAGGTCGGTGACCGAGGAGACGTCGTTGAAGAGCGGGTTGTCGCCGCGCCAGGTCCGTTGCGCCTTGGGGTCGTGGATCTGGGTGTACTGGAGTCCGTCCACGCCCGACCAGTACGGCTGTCCGGTGGCCGGGCTCTTCTCGCCGAGCCAGGTGATGTGCGTGCCGTTCACCTCGTACGGGCTGCCGGCCGGGATCTTCAGGACGCGGTAGGCGTGCCCGTCGGCGACACCGGCGGTGGCGACGGTCGCGTCGATGACCTCGGGGGCCGCGTAGTCGAAGGAGAAGTTCTGGAACGTCACGTTCGTCGAGCGGATCGACGCGAACGCCGTCTGCAGGCCGTGGTAGACGAGCTTCGCTCCGCCGCCGTCGATGGTGACGTCGTGCATGTCCTCGACGAGCAGCCCGATCTTCTTGTCCCGGTAACGCTGGTCCGCGCCAACGGTGTTGGAGACGTACAGCTCACGCGTCTCGGCCCGCTCGGGGTAGAGCTGGTAGGTGCCCTTCGAGAAGACGATCCGGACTGGCCGGCCGTGATCGACCTTCTTGGCTTGCCGCAGCGCCGCGACCACGGCGGGTGTCGAGTCCGTCCGGCCTGTCGGGTCGGCTCCGAACGCGTCCACTCTCACCACCGCCGCCGTGGGCGTCGCGCTCGACGCCGCGGCGACGGGACTTCCGCCGCCCACCAGCAGCGCTAGCGCCACCCCTAGAAAAACGAACCGAGACATAGCCCCTCCGGAGCATTCATGAGTCGCCAAACACCCGATGAATAAACGGAGTTACGGCTGGTACGCCAGTCGGATCTCCGACTGGAGTGTCTATAGATCCGACCTCTGGGTCAATGGTCTGGACGAGTAAAGGGAGTTCAGGCTTTCGGTGCCCCCGTGCTCGCGCGGATCACCAGCTCGGGGTCGAAGAGGAGTTCGCCGACGGGGACGTCACGGTTGCCGACCAGGGCGAGGACGCTGCGGCCCGCCTCCGAGGCCAGCCGGTCGGCCGGCTGGCGGACCGTGGTGAGCGGCGGGTCGACGAAGTCCATGATCATGGAACCGTCGTAGCCGACGACCGACACATCGCCCGGGACGTCGTACCCCTGCCGGCGCGCGCCGCGGATCGCGCCCAGCGCCATGTAGTCGCTGGCCGCGACGACCGCCGTGGCGCCACGGGCGAGGAGCGAGATCGCGGCGGACTGGCCGCCCTCGACGGTGTACGACTGCCGGACCACCCACTGCTCCCCGTCCTCTACACCGCGTCTGGCCAGCGAGGCGATGAAGCCGCTCACGCGGCGGTCGGCCGGGCGGTTGCCGACCGGGCCCGACGCCATGCCGATACGGCGGTGGCCGAGCCGGTGCAGATGGTCGACGGCGAGTTCGACGGCGAGCAGATCGTCGGTGGAGAAGACCGGCGCCTCGCTCACGCCCTCGAACCGGCCGTTGATCCCGACGAACGGGATCCTGCGGGACCGCAGCAGTTCGTACGCCGCCGGGTCCGCGCCCTCAAGGGTGTTGCTGGCCGAGAGGAACACGACGGCCGCGACGCCCCGGTCGGCGAGTGAGGTCACGAAGTCCAACTCCTGCACCCCGCCCGGGAAGCACGGGCACAGGACCGTCTTCAGGCCGTGCGGGGCGAGGACGGACTCGATGCGTTCGGCGACATCGGCGAAGAACGGGTTGGAGACCAACTCGGTGACGACCGCGACGAGTTGACCCCGGGTCTGCCGCTCGTACCCCAGGTCGGCCATCGCCTGCTCGACCGCCTCGCGGGTCTTGCGGGACACGCCCTGACGGCGGTTGATGACCCGGCTGACGGTGGCCTCGCTCACCCGCGCGCGCTCCGCGACCTCGGTGATGCCGACCTTCATGCGGTTCCCTTCCCTCCGTGGCCCCTCGGCGGACCTGCCTCGTCCGGCTTGCCTCGGCAGACTTGCAAGGTTTCATTGAAAACTTTCACCATAGCCTCCCGCTCAAAGTAGCAGCCCGATTGCGTGTCTTCCATGTTTCTCGCGCATGACCATTGAATCGCCTCTCGGGCCCCTGCTAGCTTTCCGGCCACCACTCGGCCGCCCGCCCCCTCGTGACGACCGAAGACCCGGGAGACCCGATGAAGCCCTCACGGCTCATGCTGATCACCGCTGTTGCCCTGCTCGCGCCGATGGCTCCCGCACTGTCGGCCGGCGCGTCCGCCGCCCCCCGCCCCCAACTCGCCATCCCGGACCCGGGGTTCGAGAACGGCGGCACGGGCTGGACCTTCACCTCGGGCGCCGGCGTCGGCACCGGCAACAAGCACGGCGGTGAACGCTTCCTCTACCTCGACGCCGGAGCCGGCAAGAGTGCCGAGCTGACCATCGTCGCGCCCCGCAACGGGAGTTACGACTTCTCCGCGTGGATCGGGAGCGCCGGCACCGGCGGCACGTACACGATCCGGCGCAACGGCGAGACCGTCGAGACGATCACCCTGCCGCAGCACCCCGGCTACGCCCGATACACCATCAGCGGCGTCGCGTTGAAGACCGGCGACCGGCTCCAGATCGAATTCGGCTCCGGCAGCGCCTGGGTCAACGCCGACGACCTGATGATCTCGCCCGCCGCGCCCGCCGACCCCAAGGTCACCTCGTCCGACCCCGAGGTCGTCGCGATGTTCGACTGGGCCCAGAAGAAGGCCAACAGCTGGGTCCAACTCCCCGGCACCGTAGGCCCGATCAACGTCGACGAGAACCAGACCGGCGGCACCGGCACCGCGTCGTACGAGCCCACCTACTGGGCCGGATACGCCAACCGCAGCGCCTACTACTCCCGCGACATGACCCACCAGCTCGCCGGCGCCCACCTCATCGGCCTCGACGCCGAGAACGAGACGATGCTCCGCTCGTACGCGGCGTCGGCCACCGCCGAGCACAGGTACTTCCCGGTCTGGTCCCTCAACTTCGACGCCAAGACCTACCTGAGCATCGACTACAAGAGCCCGGACAATTTCGTCCGCGAGGTACCGGCCACGTTCGAACTCGTCGAGAAGGCGGCCCAGGCCTACCTCTGGACCGGCGACCGCAGATACGTCGACGACCCGGTGCTGTGGGACTTCTACCGGCACGCCACCGAGCAGTTCATCGACCTGCACAACTCCGCCAAGGACAACGGCAAGGTGAAGGTCGCCGAGGGCACGGGCCAGGGAATCTTCCAGGGCGCCGCCAGCTACAACGAGCAGGACGGCGACGGTCTCGCCGAGGCCGGGGACGGCATCGCCTCCGAGTACCAGGCGTACCTGGCGATGGCCGTGCTCGCCCGCGGCAAGGGCGACACCGCGCTGGCCAGGACGTACGACAAGCGCGCCGCCGACCTGAAGACGTACTTCAACGACAACTGGAGCGGCACCGGCAGCGGAGCCGACATGGTCCGCGCGTACACCACCTCCGGCACCCCGGTCACCGGTTGGGGCAAGGAGAACAGCGTCTTCATGCCGATGAAGCAGATCATCGACCCCGGTCCGCGCAACGACGCCTACCTCGACTACATCCAGGCGCAGGAACTGGGCCCGGACGGCTCACCCAACATCGAGTCGACGACCTACCTCCCCGACATGTTCTTCAAGAACAACCGCGCCGACACCGCCTGGCAGTGGATGAGGAAGATCTACGGCGAGCGGGACACCCAGCACGTCAACTCCAGCCAGGGCCCCGACGGCGACTACCCCGAGGTGTCCTTCACCCTGGTCAGCCAGACCGTTCAGGGACTGATGGGCATCACACCGGATGCGCCGAACCACAAGGTGACCACCCAGTCGCAGCTGCCGTCCGGCATGAAGTGGCTCCAGGCGGCAGACGTCCCCATCGGCACCGGCACGGTCACCGTCCGCCACGACGGCGCGACGAAGACCACGCTGACGAACAACTCCCGCAAGAGCTCCTACAGTTGGGAGGCCCGCTTCCCCGGCGTCCACAAGACGATCAAGGTCAACGGCGTCCCGCAGCACGTGCGCACCAAGACGGTCAACGGCGTGACCTACACCTACGCGACGCCGACGGTGCGGGCGGGGGCGACCGCGGTGGTACAGGTGACCGGCTGACGCGAACACCGGCTCACCGAGGGCTCCGTAGCGCGACGGCGAGATCGTCGAGGTACCGCGCGACCGGGCCCAGGGTGAGCAGGCCGCTGCCCGCCCCGGCCAACTCGGCTGCGGCGGGCGTCAGTTCGGCGCGTGCGCGCTCCATCGTGTCCCGGTCGTCCACGGCGAGTGCCGCGCGGGCGGCCAGGCACCACAGGGCCTCGAAGAGGAGGTCGCGGGGCGCGTCCGGGATCGAGCGGAGTGCGGCCTCGGCGTCGGTGGGGCGGTCGTGGGCCAGCAAAACCAGGGGGCGGGCCCACGGTTCGTACGGTCCCCAGTCGATGTGCTCGTCGGTCTGCGCGGGCTGCCCGTTTCGCAGGCGCAGGCACAACAGGGCCAGCGGCAGCAGCCCGTGTTCCAGCCCGGGCATGCCGGCTCCGTCCAGCCGAAGTGCCGCGTCCTGGTAGGCGGTCGCCACCTCGGTCGGCCGCGGGGCGCCGGTCGCGGTGAGCCGTAGGACCCGGTACCACTGGGTGAACACGCCCACCAGCGGCAGTTCATGACGGTCGGCCAGCCGTTCGGCGGCTGCCGCATGCCCGTCGGCTCCGGTGAAGTCCGCGAGGGCGCTGCGGGACTGGAGTCGTACGAGATGCCCGAGCACCTCGTACGTGACCATGCCGTGCCGGGCGGACAGAGTGACCAACTCGGCGCCGATCGCGTCCCGTTGAGGGGACAGGCCGGCGCGGTGGAAGGTCTGCATGAACGTGCCGTTGAGGGCGAAGGCCAGGAGCGCGGGGTCGTTCAACTGGCGGGCGATGTCCTCCGCTTGGCGGGCGGCCTGGGGTCCGCGTGCGGAGCGGGTGCCGCGTGACTCCAGCGCAATCGTGGCCAACAGGCGTGCCCGCGCCGCGAGATGGGCGTCCGGCGGGAGCGCGGCCAGGGTGCGCTCGGCCGCGGCCACCGTGTCCGCCGCCTGTCGTGGGTCGTCGACGCGGGTCCAGATCGCGGGCACGTCGTAGGCGCCGATCACGCGGGCGGTGAGTTCCGGGTCGCCCAGCTCCTGCGCCGCCGTGATCGCCGCGAGACGGTGCCGGCGGGCCGCCTCCAGACCGCCGCCTCCGGTCACCGCGAGATCGCGGAGCAGGCCCACTGTCGACTCCAGTCGGGCACGGGCGCCGGACGCGACAGTTCGGTCGTAGGCGGCGGTTGCTTGGGCCCATACGCGGTCGGCCGGACCGCTCGCATCTGACACGGGGTCCAGGTGCGGGGCGTGGGAGATGTGCGGGCCGGGGTCCAGGTGCGGGGCATGGGCGAGGATGTCCGCCTCCAGGCGGCGCAGGGTCGGGCCCGGGTCCGCGCCGAGTTGTTCTGCGAGGAGGGTGCGCGCCCGGCGCAGTACCGCGAGCGCGTCCCCCTGGCGGCCGGTGCGGTAGAGGGCCAGGGACAGTAGTCGCCAGGCGTCCTCGCGCCATGGGTGTTCGGACACGTGTGCGTCCAGGTCGGGCACCGCCTCGGCGGCTTGTCCCAGGGCGAGTTGGGCCTCGGCCCGGCGTTCGACGGCGTGCAGGCGGAGTTCGGTGAGGCGGGAGCGTTCCGCGCGGGCCCAGGTCTCCTCGCCGAAATCGGCGTAGGCCGGGCCCCGCCACCAACTCAGCGCCTCCTCCAGCCGGGCGAGCGCGTGCGCGTCCGGCAGGGTTGCGGCGGCCGTCACCGCCCGCTCGAACCGCCAGGCGTCCGCGGCCCCGGGCTCGGCGCGCAGCGCGTACCCCGGACCCTCGGTGACCAGCAGTCGGGCCGGAGTTCGCGGCGGGCGCTCCGGTTCCAGCGCACGGCGCAGCGCGGCCACGAAGGTGCGCACCGCGCCCACCGCGTCGGCGGGCGGCTCGTCCCGGCCCGCCCACAGATCCTCGACCAGGCGCCCGACCGGTACGACCCGACGCCGGGCGACGAGCAGCCGGGCCAGCACGGCCCGGTGCCGCGGTCCCTTCAGGACGATCGCGTCCCCGGCACCGTCCCAGGCCGCGACCGGCCCCAGCACCCCGAACGCGACCTCCATCGCCGACCACCCTTTCCGGGGCATCGCCCCAGGTCACGGTAGCGCGCTCATTCGTTGCTCATCGGCGCGCGGGAGGCTCGGCGCCATCGCACGAAAGAAGCACCAAGCACCAAGAACCAAATACGAAGCACCAAATACGAAGCACCAAGTACGAAGCACCAAGCACGTACGAAGGAAGGGCGCACCCATGCCACCGACCATCCCCGGCTTCACCTACCACCGCGTCCCCGTCGCGGACGGCGTCTCCCTGAACGCGGCCGTCTCCGGCTCGGGCAGCCCGATCGTGCTGCTGCACGGCTTCCCGCAGACCCACCTCATGTGGCGCCATGTCGCCGCCGACCTCGCGGCCGACCACACGGTGATCTGCCCCGACCTGCGCGGCTACGGCGCGAGCGACAAGCCCGCCGAGACCGACGGTTCCGGTTACGCCAAGCGCACCACGGCCGCGGACGTCGTCGCCCTCGCCCGCGCCCTGGGACACGACCGTTTCGCGCTCGCCGGACACGACCGCGGCGCCCTGGTCGCCTTCCGTGCCGGACTCGACCGCCCCGGCACGATCACCCACCTCGCCTGCCTCGACGTACTCCCCACGCTGGACATGTGGGACGTGATGCACGGCGTCACCGCCGCAGTGGGCTTCCACCTCTACCTGATGGCCCAACCCCCGGGCCTGCCCGAGCAGTTGATCGCCGGCGCGCCCGACGCGTTCTTCGGCCACTTCCTCGACCTGTGGACCAACGACCCGTCCGCGATCCCCGCCGACATCCGCACCGCCTACCTCGACGCCTGCCGCGCCGCGGTCCCCTCGATCGTGGCCGACTACCGCGCCTCCGCCGGCATCGACGTCGCCCACGACCGGGCCGACCGCGACGCAGGCAACCGGCTGCGGATGCCGGTCGCCGTCCTCCAGCAGGACTGGGGCGCCGCTCTCGGCTTCGACGCGGCGGCCCTGTGGAGCGCCTGGGCACCGGACCTGCGGCACGAGACCGTGACCTGCGGCCACTTCATGGCGGAGGAGGACCCGGCCGTCGTAGCGAAGACACTGCGGGAGCTTGTCGCGGGGGGATGAATCAGTGGGCCGCGTTCGGTCCACGCGCGGTCACGGTGAAGTCGACGTCCTCGCCGACCGCCGACACCCCGTTGAAGGCGGCGCTCGCGTGCAGACGGTTGGCGCCCTCCGGCAGTGGGGTGTTCGGCGTGCACGACCAGGTGCCGTCGATGCGCGCGACACCCGCGCACACCTTGTGCTCGGCGGCGTCCACGACACTCACCCGCGCCCCCGGGTAGGAGGTCCCGGCGATCCGCGCCGCGCCGGACACGATCGTGCCGCCCGCCGGTTCGCTCAGCGTCGGCCCGGGCATGCCCACGGTCACGGTGCAGCTGCCGGACGCGCGACGGGCTCCGCCCGCGTCGGTCAGCACGACGGTGCACCCCGGCAGCCGTGTCCCCGGCACCGCCCGTGCGTCCACGGCGAGCGCGAACGGATAGCCGCTGTCCTTCCACGAACCGGGCCCCGAGTCACGGACGTAGGTGTACGTGCCGCTCGCGCCGTCGGCAGTCACCGAGCCCTGGAACCGTGCCGTGTCCGCGAGGGGCGTACCGGTGACGCGGGCCCCGGCGGGTGCGGTCAGCCGCAGCGAGGACCCGGCCGGCAGGGCGGCGCCCTTGTACCCGCTGATCTCCACCAGCCCGGACCGCCCCGGCACGATGGTCGCTCCACCGCCGAGAACCCGTGCGGAGAACTCCCCGGAGTCGGTGCGGAGCGGCGCGGCGGCGGCGATGCCGGGCGGCAGGAGCGCCGTCCCGGCGACGAGCGCGGCGGTCAGAAGGAGCGGCAGCCGCCGTCGAACGGGCATCGGCGACGGTGGTTCGTGGGGGAACGTGCGGCGGTCGGTCATCGGGGAGTCTCCGGGATCGTCTCGTCCGGGGTGCGGGTCGGCTGCTCCCACCCCACACGCCCCACCGGCCTCGGCGAAAGGCGGGATGGGCGAACGGGTGAACGCCGCCGAGACGACAGGGGTGCTCGGAAGAATGCAAGAAGAGTGCGATCGGCCCGACATCCCTCTCGTGGATGCCGGACGCGATGACACGCGGACCCGTCCGGCACCAGTGGTCCCATGAACCCCCGCCAACCCGTGCTGCCATCTGCACGACGCCCCCTGGAAAGCCCCGCGCGCAGTACGGTCAGGACAGTCCCCACAGCAGGGGGTGCCCGATGCCCGCGCCCGACACGCTCGCCGCCCGTCTCACCGTTCATCTCGACGCGGCGACGCTGTGGCACCACAGGCCGGCCTACGCCGAACTCGTCCACCGCGCCCACCGCGAGGGCCTCGCCGGAGCGAGCGTCTTCCACGGCATCACCGGCTTCGGCACCAGAGCCCACCGGGCCTCGCACCACGCCGGCCACGGCCCGTGCGTCGTGATCATCGTGGACGAGGAACGGCGACTGCGCGCCTTCCTCCCGCACGTGGCCGACGTCTTGTGCGCGACGGCGGCGATCGCGACCCTGGACCGGATACGCATCCACGCACCGGACAGACCGGGGTGAATCCCGCCACCTCGCCCGGAACAGAGCGAACATGCATGCGTACGGCGCTCCGCCCGCCTACGCTCAGGCCGTGCTGCGCATCACCGACGCCCGAACCGGCGAGCCCGTCGAAGCCGCCCCCGCCCGCCGTGGCCTGACCAGGGTCGAGGCGCACGCGTCGGGCCTGGACCCCACGGCACTACGCGTACTCCTCGTCGCCGACCTCCTCGTACGCGCCCTGGAACTCGGCGGCACCCCCGTGTGGTCGCTGCTCACCGGCGAACACGAGCAGGCCGAACTCCGCGCCGCCGCAAGGGCCTTGGGCATACGGCCTTTCGAGGACGGCGGAGACCTCGGCTCCGGCCTCGGCGAGGCCCAGGTCCTCCACGTGGCGACGGCGGGCGCCGGGACAACCGGGGGAGTCCTGGTAGCCGTAGCACCCGTCGATTCGCCTACGACCGCTGCGCCCGACCTCTCCGACCCGGGCGCGCTCCGGCTCGCCCTGCTCTCGCACGCCCGGGACCTGCCGGTACGGCTCGACGCGGCGGCTCTGCACGAGGCGCGGCGGACGCTGGCGCACTGGCGCGGGTCGGTCGCCGACTGGGCGCGTCGGCCCTCGCGGCCGGTGCCCGACGAGGTGCGTGCGGAGTTGCGGACCGCCTGGGAGGACGACCTGAACGTGTCCGAGATGCTGCGGGTGCTGCGCCGGGTGGAGACCTGGCCCGACCTGCCGGACGGCGCCCGCTTCGAGACGTACGCCTACGCCGACCGGCTCCTCGGGCTCGAACTCACCCGTGACATCGGGTCGTTGGCGTGAGCGCCCGCGCCGGAGCCCGTCCCCTGCGCCGCCTGGTCGTGCTGCGGCACGCCAAGTCCGCCTGGCCCGCGGGCGTTCCCGACCACCAGCGCCCTCTCGCCCCGCGCGGGCGCCGGGACGCCCCGGCCGCCGGCATAGCCCTCGCCGAGACCGACTCCCTCCCGGACCTCGCCCTGTGCTCCACGGCCGTACGGGCGCGCCAGACCTGGGAGTTGGCCTCCGCCGAGTGGGGCACTCCGTCGCCGGTACGGTACGAGCCGGGGCTGTACGCGGCCGACGTACCGGAACTCCTCGACGCCGTCCACCAAGTACCGCCCGAGGTCGAGACGTTGCTCCTGATCGGCCACAACCCCGGCCTGGAGGAACTGGTCCTCGAACTCGCCGGCGACAGCCTCGACGACGCGCTCGACGAGGTCCGCGTGAAGTTCCCGACCTCGGCGATCGCGGTCCTGGCCTGGCACGGCCGCACGTGGCGGGACCTCGCTCCGGGCACCGCCCTGCTGACGGGCCTGACCGTGCCGAGGGGCAAGAAGAAGACGTGAAGTGGGGCCGTGTCTAAGGGACTTGGAGGAACTCCCGGGCTCCGCGCAGCCGGGTCCTGAGCTGTCCCCGCGTGGCCGTGCCTGCCAAGCGGACGTCCAGGGCGCCGGGTTCGCCCGTGCCCGCTCGGCGTCCGGCGGCCAGCCGGGCCGGGTCGAGTCCGTCGCGGCGGGCGATGAGCACGCCGAGTTCATGGCGGCTGAGGGCGTCCGGGCCGGCGAGGTGGAACATGCCGGGGCGGTCGGACACGGCGAGTTCGAGCAGGGCGGCGGCCAGATCCCCGACGTGGACCGGGCAGCGGACGACGTCGGTGAACAGGACGCCGTCGCGGGTACCGGCGGCCAGGTCGTGGACCATGCGCTCGTGCGCGGAGCCGCCGTAGCCGATGATCAGTGATGTGCGCGCGACCGCCGCGGCCGGTACCAGGAGGCGGACGGCGGTCTCGGCGGCGGCCTTCGCCGCGCCGTACGGGGTGAGGGGGTCGGGCAGGCACGACTCGTCGTAGGAGATCCGGGAACCGGAGAACACGGCGTCGCTGGAGACGTGGACCAGGCGGCAGCCGTGGCGTGCCGCGGCCATCGCCACGCGGACCGAGCCGTCGGCGGTGATGGCCCAATCGCCTTGTCCGCTCGTCGCGTTGACGACCGTGTCGGGGGCGACCTCGGTCAGCAGCTCGTCGATGTGGACGGGGTCGCGGAGGTCGAGCCGGTGCCACGTGACTCCGGGTGTTGCGTCGGGGCGGGACGAGCAGTACGTCGCCGCCGTCTCCCAGCCCGCTCCCGTCGACCGGCGTACGAGTTCCGTGCCCAGGAAGCCGCTGCCGCCGACGATCAAAACCCTTGCCACGACCGGCCGTTCAGCCGACGTGCACGCGAGGCCGGCGCTCAGGGTCCGGTTCCGCGCGGCGCAGGACCTCGCGGGTGACCGGTGCGACCTCGCCGTCGCCGAAGACGAGGAAGCGGATCAGGTGGCTGACCGGGTTGCCCTCGGTCCAGGTGAAGTAGGCGTGGGGGACCTCGCCGGTGCGGTCGCGGAGGGAGAGGAGGACGGCGGCGATCGCGTTGGGGACCGTGGGGCCCTCGATGCGGAGTCGTCGTACCCCGTACTTCTCGTCGCCGTGCACGCTGATGTCCGCCGAGAAGTCCGAGGAGTCGCGGAGGAGGACCTCCAGGAACAGCACCGGGCCGCCGTTCGGGATGTGGGTCTCCTCGCGCTGGCTGTACTCCTTGGCGCGGTACTCACGGGTGCTGTGTTCCTGCGGCTCGTTGGCGATCAGCCGGAGCGGGCCGCTGCGTGCCGCCTCGTCGACGAAACGGGACGCCGTGTCGTCGAACGTGACCTCGGCGGCGCGGAGTTCGAAGGCTCGGTGCACGCGCGAACCGAACGACGTCACCAGGATCAGCACGATGAAGATCGCCGCGATCTTGATGCCGTCGGGCCGTTCGATGACGTTCGTGACCAGCGTGTACGCGAACACGGCGGTGATCGTGCCGAACCCGAGCGTGGCCCCGCGGTGGCCCCGCTTGTGCACGGTGACCGTGGAGGCGAACGCGGCGGAGAGCATCAGCACCAGGACGCCGGTCGCGTACGCGCCGCTCTGCGCGTCGACGCTCGCGTGAAACCACAGGGTGATGAGGACGGCCGTCACCATGAAGACCAGGACCAGGGGGCGTACCGCCCGCGTCCACTCCGGCGCCATGCCGTAGCGCGGCAGATAGCGCGGTACGAGGTTCAGCAGGCCGGCGAGCGCGGAGGCGCCCGCGAACCACAGGATCGCGATCGTCGAGACGTCGTAGAGCGTGCCGAAGGCCTGGCCCAGGTGCTCGTGCGCGAGATAGGCGAGCGCGCGGCCGTTCGCCGGGCCGCCCGTCTTGAACGCGCTCTGCGGGATCAGGATCGTCGTCGCCAGGCTGGACAGCAGCAGGAAGCCGGACATGATCACGGCGGCCGTGGTGAGCAGCTTGCGGGTCTCGCGGATACGGCCCGTCGGCTTCGCGTACGTGTCCGTCGGATCGCCCTTGACCTGAGGCATCACCGCCACGCCCGTCTCGAAGCCGGACATGCCGAGGGCGAGTTTCGGGAACACGAGCAGCGCGACGCCGACCATCGCGAGCGGCGAGGAGTGCGCGGCCGTCATCGCGTCCGTCCAGTCGCCGATCTTCACCGGATGGCTCAACACCTCCCAGGCGGACACCGCGAGCACCACCACATTAAGCGAGAGATACACGCCCACCAGCACCACGGCGATCCCGATGGCCTCCCGGAACCCCTTGAGGAAGACCGCGCCCAGCGCACCGACGAGCACCAGCGTGATCCAGGTGTTCCCGCCGTGCATCCAGCCCGGCGCGAACGGGTTCTCCACGACGTGCGCCGCCGCGTCCGCCGCCGACAGGGTGACCGTGATCATGAAGTCCGTCGCCGCGAAGCCCAGCAGCACCAGGACGAAGATCTTCCCCGACCACCACGGCAGCAGCCGTTCCAGCATGGCGATCGACCCCTCGCCGTGCGGAGACTCGTGCGCCACCCGTCGGTAGACCGGCAGCGCCCCGAGGAGCGTCAGCCCGATCAGGACGACCGTCGCCAGCGGGGACAGCAGTCCGGCCGCGAGGGCGGCGATGCCCGGCTGGTAGCCGAGCGTGGAGAAGTAGTCGACGCCGGTCAGACACATGACCCGCCACCAGCGGTGACCCTCGTGCTCCGGGTCCGGGGTGGCGTGCGGGCCCGGATGCCGGGCGCTCTGCTCGCTCAGGCCGTCCAGCAGCCAGGCCCGGCAGCGGTCCGCGGCGGACCCGGAACCGCCGGACGCCGTGGTCTCCGTAGGGTCCACCTGCGCGCCGGTCATGCTGAGGACTCCCTGCGATCGGACGACCGTGCCCGGGGCCCGGGCAACGAGGAGCGAGTATCCACCACATCGTCACCCGCACCCGGACCGGGGGCGACCGACAGCGGGGCGCATAGGCTGGCCGGATGCAGGACGAGTACCGCACAGTGGCCCGCCCGGGCGTGCACGAGACCGAGGTCAACCGCTCCCGCTTCCTGTGCGCCCTCGCCCCGGCGGCCACCGAACAGGAGGCCCAGGCCTTCATCGCCCGCATCCGCAAGGAACACGCCGACGCCAGCCACAACTGCTTCGCCTACGTCATCGGCGCCGACGCCGCGATCCAGAAGGCGAGCGACGACGGCGAACCCGGCGGCACGGCAGGCGTCCCCATGCTCCAGATGCTGCTGCGCCGCGACATGAGGTACGTCGTCGCCGTCGTCACCCGCTACTACGGCGGCGTCAAGCTCGGCGCGGGCGGCCTCATCAGGGCCTACGGCGGCTCGGTCGGCGAGGCCCTCGACACCCTCGGCACGATCACCCGCCGCCGCTTCCGCCTCGCCACGGTGACCGTCGACCACCAGCGCGCGGGCAAGATCCAGAACGACCTGCGCGCCACCGGCCGCGAGGTACGGGATGTCCGCTACGGCGAGGAGGTCACCATCGAGATCGGCCTGCCGGACGCCGAGGTGGACGCGTTCCGCGCGTGGCTGGCCGATGCGACGGCGGGGACGGCGGGGCTGGAGCTGGGCGGCGAGGCGTACGGGGACGCATGAGTTGGAGCCGGGCGGCGAGGCGTGCGGAGACGCATGAGTCCCGGCGGCTCCTGATGAGCTGTCAGGAGGACCAGTTCCAGACCTGGTTGGAGCTGCCCGCGCACCCGAAGGTCTGGACCGTCTGACCGTTCTTCCCCGACTCGGAGGCCTCCGCGTCCAGACAGAAACCGTCCGGGACGCTGACCAGGGTCCCGGCGCTGCCCAGTCGCCACCGTTGCGCGCTCAGCCCGTCGCAGCTCATGGCCCGGATCGTCGAGAAGTTCTGGCCGACGGTGTCGGCGTCCAGGCAGTCGTGGCTGCCCTGATTGACCACCAGATACTGGGAGTTGCGCCCGGGTACGCGGAACAGCGCCCACTTCTGCGGCGCCGTGCCGTTGCACGCCCACACCTGTACCGCGGTGACATGGGCGTCGAGACACCGGGCGACATCGACGGCGTGGACGCTCTCGGTGACGGTCACCGAACCGGCCTGGACCGGCCCGCGCGGCGTGCCGTACAGCAGCTTCGCGGTCTGGGCGTCGACCGTCCCGCTGGCGGGGGTTCCGGCCTCGGTCTGGAAGACCTTCAACGCGTCGACCGTGGCCTTCCCGAACTCGCTGTCGACCGTGACGTGCAACCCGTAACCGGCGAGGAGGAGTTGGAGCGCCTTGACGCAGTCGCCGTGGGAGCCCGAGATGAGTTCGGCGACGCAGGAGGGGAGCCGGATGTCGAGGTCCGCGGGATCGCGGGCGATTGGCGCGTGCGACGGGCTCTGCGACGTCCCGACCTTCGTGGCCGACGCGGATGCGGCCGTGCTGGGCGAAGTGCTCGGCGCCGAGGGCGAGTTCTCCGGTACGACGGCTGTCGGGGGTGTCCCCGGTCCTGGACCGGCCGACGTCCCGCTGTCGTCGTGATGGAGCAGGAGCAGCGTCGCGGTGATGCTGCCGGCGACGAGGACGGCGGCAGCGGCGACCGCGGCCACGATCAACCTCCCGCGTTTTCCAGGGGTGTTCGTGTGTTTCCCGGGTGCGGCGGGCGGGGCCGGGGGCGTCGCGGCGGGCTGAGCGGCGGGCCGTTCGAGTCCTTCGAGCCGGCCGAGTCCTTGGAGTCGTTCGGCAGGGGCGGGTCTGCGCCGGGAGGGAACCCGTGGTGGGTCGCCGACGGGCGTGGACAACTGATGTCCGATGGCCGTCCTGAACACCGCCTCGGGTAAGGGCCGCAACTCCGGGTCCTTGTCCAGGCAGGTGCGGATGAACGCGGCCAACTCCGCGTCGACGCCCGCGACTTTGTCGAGGACATCCTCCCGAGGCGGGTCGAACGCCACCCGGTGCAGCACGTCGACGCCCGTGCCCTCGCCGAACGGAGCCTCCCCGGCGACGGCGTAGGTGAGCGTGGAGGCGAGCGAGAAGACGTCGGAGGCGGCGGTCACCTCCTGGCCGCGGACCTGCTCCGGGGACATGTAGGCGGGGGTGCCCACGTTCTGGCCGGTGGCGGTGATCGAGGTGCCGTCGCCGGCCTGGACGACACCGAAGTCGATGACGCGGGCGCCGTCGGCCCCCAGGATGACGTTGGACGGCTTGAGGTCGCGGTGCACGATCCCCGCACGCCAGATCGCCTCGATCGCCCGTCCCACGTCGGCCAGCAACCGCCAGGCCGCCGCCGCGTCGACCGGTCCGCGCGCGTCGATCAACTCCGAGAGGGTGGGCCCGGGTATGTACTCGGTGGCGACCCACACCAGATCTTCGTCACAGCCGCTGCCCAACAGCCGTACGATATGAGCCCCTTGGATCCGGTCCAGCGCGCCGACCTCGCGCTCGAAGCGCTTCCGGAACTGCGGGTCCTCCGCGTACTCGGGCCGGATCACCTTCACGGCGGCCGGGCCCGTGGTGCCGGTGGCGTCGCGGCCCAGATAGACGCGGCCCATCCCGCCACTGCCGAGCACTGACATCAACCGGTACGGGCCCGCCTGCCGCGGGTCGCTCTTCCGCAGCGGCACCACGGGAGGCGGCTCCATCCCCGCCGCCGCATAGGCCATCGTTTCGGACCGACCGCGGTACTCGACTGGCATGGGAACCCTGTGTCTCTCGCGTGGTGCGTGGTGACGTGACATTAGCGCAGCACATGTGTGCGACACGGGAGTTGGGGTTTTCCACAGCCGGCGGCCCCCCACGTGGGATCGCTGTCTCCCGGCGGGCGAGGAGTACCGACAGCCATGGCCGACGAGCGGGTCGTCATCGTCACCGGTGGAGGCACCGGCATCGGCCGCGCGACCGCACGGTCGCTGCGTGCCGCCGGACACCACGTCGTCATCGGCGGCCGACGTCCCGAGCCCCTGCGCGGCGTCGCCGACGAGACCGGCGCACTGGCCCACCCCGTCGACATCACCGACCCAACAGCCGTGCAGGGCCTGGTCGTTACGACCGTCTCGCGCTTCGACCGGCTTGACGGACTGGTTCTCAACGCGGGCGTCGGACGCGGCGGCGCGGTCGGAGACCTGACCGACGAGGCGTGGGAAACGGTGATGCGGACGAACGTGACCGGCTCCTTCCACCTGCTCCGCGCCGCCCTCCCGCACCTCCTGGAGACACGCGGCGCGGTCGTCGCCGTCGCCTCCGTCTCCGCCCTGCGCAACGGAACGGCCAACGCCGCCTACGCCACCTCCAAGGCGGCCCTCCTCCAACTGTGCCGCTCACTGACGGTCGACTACGGCCACCGGGGGCTGCGCGCCAACACGGTGTGCCCCAGCTGGACCCGCACGGAGACGGCCGACCGCCGGATGACCCGCTCCGCGGAGGAGGCGGGACGGGGCGGCGGGGTCACGACGGTGGATCCGGGAACGGTGGGATTCGACTTCGGTCTCCAGCGCCGTGACGGCGGTCACTGATCCGAGCATTGTGCATATTTCCTGCCATAAGGTCTCGAATGCGTGGGAACTCCGAGGTCAATGGTGGTTCAGGGGTCGACAGGCGCTAGCGTGGTGGCCCGATGAGACTGCTGCACACTTCCGACTGGCACCTGGGCCGGGCGTTCCACCGCGTGAACATGCTCGGGGCCCAGGCCGACTTCGTGGGCCACCTCGTCGCCACCGTGCGTGAGCGCGCCGTGGACGCGGTGGTCGTGTCGGGAGACGTGTACGACCGGGCGGTGCCGCCGCTGGCCGCGGTCGAGCTGTTCGACGACACCCTGCACCGGCTCGCCGACCTGGGTGTGCCCACAGTGATGATCTCCGGGAACCACGACTCGGCCCGCCGCCTCGGCGTCGGCGCCGGTCTGATCGACCGCGCCGGTATCCATCTCCGCACCGAGCCGTCGGCCTGCGGGACGCCTGTGGTGATTCCGGACGCGTCCGGCGACGTGGCCTTCTACGGACTGCCGTATCTCGAACCCGCCCTGGTGAAGGCCGAGTTCGGGGTCGAGAAGGCGGGCCACGAGGCAGTCCTCGCCGCCGCCATGGACCGCGTCCGCGCCGACCTCGCCGGCCGCGCACCCGGCACCCGATCCGTGGTCCTCGCGCACGCCTTCGTCACCGGCGGCGAGGCCAGCGACAGCGAGCGGGACATCACCGTCGGCGGAGTCGCCGCCGTACCGGCCGGTGTCTTCGACGGCGTCGACTACGCGGCGCTGGGGCATCTGCACGGCTCCCAGACGATCACCGGACGCGTGCGTTACTCGGGTTCCCCGCTGCCGTACTCCTTCTCCGAGGCCGATCACCGCAAGAGCATGTGGCTCGTCGACCTGGACGCCGAGGGGACCGTCACCGCCGAGCGCCTCGACTGCCCGGTACCGCGCGAACTCGCCCGTATCCGGGGCACGTTGGAGGACCTGCTCGACGATCCCGACCTCGCGCGGCACGAGGAGGCGTGGGTCGAGGCGACACTCACCGACCCGGTCCGCCCGGACGACCCGATGGCCCGGCTCACCGAGCGCTTCCCGCACACGCTCAGCCTCGTCTTCGACCCCGAGCGGGGCCCCGACGACCCCGACGTGTCGTACGCCCGGCGCCTCGCGGGCCGCAACGACCGTGAGATCGCCGACGACTTCGTGGCCCACGTACGCGGCGCCGGTCCCGACGAGCGCGAACAGACCGTGCTCCAGGAGGCGTTCGACTCGGTGCGCGCGGACTCGGTCGTACGGGAGGTGGCGCCGTGAACGCGCGGCGGGGTGCGGTGGACGCGCGGCGCGGTGTCGGCTTCACGCCGCGCGTGGGAGAAGAGGGTGGTCGCCGGTGAGGCTGCATCGGCTCGACATCACCGCCTTCGGGCCCTTCGGTGGTTCGCAGACCGTCGACTTCGACGAGCTGTCCTCCGCCGGGTTGTTCCTGTTGCACGGGCCGACCGGTGCCGGCAAGACCTCAGTCCTCGACGCCGTGTGCTACGCGCTCTACGGCTCGGTGCCCGGTGTCCGTCAGTCCGGCCAGGGGCTCACCCTGCGCAGTGACCACGCGGCGGTCGGCACGCGCACCGAGGTGCGGCTCGAACTGACCGTCGCCGGAAGGCGGTTGGAGCTCACCCGGCAGCCGCCCTGGGCACGCCCCAAGAAGCGCGGCACCGGCAGCACGCTGGACAAGGCGCAGAGCTGGCTGCGTGAGTACGACGCCGCGGCCGGCGCCTGGAAGGACCTCAGCCGCTCGCACCAGGAGATCGGCGAGGAGATCACCCAGCTGCTCGGCATGAGCCGGGAGCAGTTCTGCCAGGTCGTGCTGCTGCCCCAGGGGGAGTTCGCGCGTTTCCTGCGCTCCGACGCCGAGGCGCGCGGCAAGCTGCTCGGCCGGCTCTTCGACACCCACCGCTTCGCCGAGGTGGAGAAGCGGCTCGCCGATCGGCGCCGTGCCACCGAGGCTCAAGTCCGTGAGGGCGACGCCGAGTTGCTGGCCGACGCGCACCGTATGCAGCAGGCGGCCGGTGACGCCATGGAGCTGCCGGACCTCGCCCCGGGCGAACCCGGCCTCGCCGACGAGGTGTTGAGCGCTGCGGCCGTCGCCCGCAGTACCGCACGCGAACAACTCGCCGTCGCGCACAGTGGGCTCACCGCCGCGGAGTCCGCTCAGGTCGCCGCCGATCGTGAACTGGCCGACGTACGTGAACTGGCGCGGCTGCAACAGCGGTTCGCTCAGGCGCGGGAGCGGGCCACGCTCATGGAGGAGCGGGCCGACGGCTACCAGCAGGCGCAGGCGCGGATGGAGCGGGCCCGGAAGGCCGAGGCGGTGGCGCCGGCGCTGGATCTGCGGGAGGCCGCCGACACCGAACACCGGGACGCCGCCCGGGCCGAGTCGCGCGCGCGTGACCTGCTGCCGGACACCTTCGCGGGAGCCGGCGCGGCCGGGCTCGCCGCCGCCGCACGCCGGGCCGCCGAGGAACTGGGCGGACTCGAGTCGGCCCGCCGCGCCGAGCAGCGGCTCACCGAACTCGGCGTGGAGCGCGCCGAGTTGGACCGCCAGGAGCGCGCCGACGAGGACGTACGGCAGGAGGCCGAGGCCTGGCTCGCCGAGTGGGACACCACCCGTGCGGGACTTCAGGCGCGGATCGAGTCGGCGCAGGAGGCCACCACCCGGGCCGAACAGCTCGGCGTCCGGCGCGAGCCCGCCGAGCGGCGACTCGGGGCGGCTCGGCAACGGGACCAGTTCGCCGGTGACACGGAGGACGCCCAGCGGCAGGTGCTCGTCTCCGCCGAACGTGCCGTCGAGGCTCG
This sequence comes from Streptomyces sp. NPDC058469, assembly GCF_042721125.1. Taxonomy (NCBI): domain Bacteria; kingdom Bacillati; phylum Actinomycetota; class Actinomycetes; order Kitasatosporales; family Streptomycetaceae; genus Streptomyces; species Streptomyces sp. NPDC058469. The sequence continues at coordinate 20,797 of NZ_JBHXME010000060.1, read as the reverse complement.
CGCCCACTGGCTCGACCTCAAGGAACAGCGGCTGAACGGCATCGCCGCCGAACTCGCCGCCCACCTCACCGACGGCGCACCCTGCGCCGTCTGCGGAGCCACCGAACACCCCGCCCCCGCACGCAAATCCGCCGGACACGTCGACCGCGCCGCGGAGGAGCAGGCCCTCGCCGCCCACCAGCGCGCCGAGGAACAGCGCACCGAGGCCGAGCGGCGCCTGGGCGTCGTACGGGAAGCCCTCGCCGCCGCCACCGCCGAAGCGGGTGACACGCCGACCGGTCAACTCGCCGACGAGGTAGCGGAGTTGGAGCGGCTCTACGAGCAGGCGCGCCGGGACGCGTCCTGGCTGCACCCCGCGACCGAGGAGCTGCGCCGGGCCGAGCAGGAGCACGAGCGGCGGACCACGATCCAGCAGCAGGCCGCCCTGCGAGCCGCCTCCCGTACGACCCTGCGCGACACCCTGGACCGCGAACGGACCTCCCTGGAAGGGGAGTTGGCGCAGTCGAGGGGTGCCGCCGACAGTGTGGCCGCGCGCGCTGCCCAGCTGGAGCGGCAGGCCGCGCTGCTCACCGACGCGGCCGATGCCGTCCGCACCGCCGAGGACACCGCACAGCGGCTGAAGGACGCCGACGCCCGGCTCGCCGACGCCGCCTTCCGTGCTGGCTTCGACACGCCGCAGTCCGCTGCCGCCGCCCTCCTCGACGACACCGCCCATCGCGAACTCCAACGGCGCCTGGACGCCTGGCAGTCGGAGGAGGCCGCCGTACGGGCCGTACTGGCGGAAACCGACACGGCGGCAGCCGCGCAGCAGGCCCCCGCCGATCTGGATGCTGCGGAGCGTGCCGCGACCGCGGCCGTTCAGCGGACCCGTGACGCGGCCTCCGCGCGCGACGCTGCGGCCCGGCGCTGCGCCGAACTCGACCGGCTCTCCGCTCGATCGGCCGCCGGGGCGCGTCAACTGGCGCCGCTGCGCGAGGAGTACGACCGGGTGGCCCGCCTCGCCGCCCTCACTGCCGGCACCTCGGCGGACAACGAACGCCGGATGCGCCTGGAGTCGTACGTCCTCGCCGCCCGCCTGGAACAGGTTGCCGCCGCCGCGACCGTACGGCTGCAGCGCATGTCGTCCGGGCGTTACACGCTCGTCCACTCCGACGACCGGGCCGGGCGCGGGCGTAGCGGACTCGGGCTGCATGTCGTCGACGCGTGGACCGGGCGGGAGCGGGACACGGCGACGCTGTCCGGCGGTGAGACCTTCTTCGCCTCGCTCGCCCTCGCGCTCGGGCTCGCGGACGTGGTCACCGACGAGGCCGGCGGGGTCCGGCTCGACACCCTCTTCATCGACGAGGGCTTCGGCAGCCTCGACGAGCAGACCCTCGACGATGTCCTCGACGTCCTCGACTCCCTGCGTGAACGGGACCGCAGCGTCGGCATCGTCAGCCACGTCGCCGATCTGCGGCGGCGGATCCACGCGCAGTTGGAGGTCGTGAAGGGGAGGGACGGGTCGGCCGTACGGCAGCGGGGGCAGTGAGGTCTATGAGACCCGTCAGACCCGTCAGACCCGTGAGGTCAGTGACCCAGGGGTCGGCGGGGGAGCGGTGAGGAGTAGACGACGCTGGTGGTGACCGATCCCAGGGCGCCGATCTTCCCCGACACCTCCTCCAGGTGGCGCATCGAACGGGCCGCGACCTTGATCATGAAGCAGTCGTCGCCCGTGATGTGATGCGCCTCCAGGATCTCCGGCGTCGCCGCGACCAGGTCGTGGAAGGGCTTGTAGTTGCCGTTCGGATAGCGCAGCCGCACGAACGCCAGGATCGGCAGGCCCAGCCGATCCGGGTCGACGACCGCCGCGTAGCCCTGGATCACCCCCGCCTCCTCCAGCCGCCGCACCCGCTCGGTCACCGCGCTCGCGGACATGGAGACGGCCCGGGCCAGCTCGGCGAAACTGGCCCGGCCCTCCCGCTGGAGGACTTCGAGGATGCGCCAGTCGGTGGCGTCAGGGGAATACGCGGTCATGGCTGATGAATAGCAGGGGAATCCCCGGCCGATCAAGGGGTACGGCGGGGATCGTCCCTTCAGCGGGCCGGTCGGCGACCGTAGATTTCTCGACGTAGAGATGCAGAGATGCAGAGACGTAGAGATGCAGAGACGTAGAGACACCTCAGCGAAAGGCCGGATCATGAGCAGCAGTACTGTCGTCAACCCTGTTCTACGGGTCGCCCCCGCCGCTCCCTCTGCGGCCGCCGCCCACTTCCGTGCGGGCCTCGCTTTCCATGCCGACGTGTCCGACGTGGCCGGCGCGCTCGCGGCCGGCGGCGCCCCCGGCTTCGTCGTCCTCGACTCACGCTCCACCGAGTCGTGGGACCAGGGTCACGTCCCCGGAGCGGTCCACCTCCCCACGGCGCTCATCCCGGTGCAGGCCGAGGATCTCCTCGACAAGTCCGTGCCGGTCGTGACGTATTGCTGGGGTCCGGGGTGCAACGGCGCCACACGAGCCGCCCTCGCGCTCGCCGAACTCGGGTACCAGGTCAAGGAGATGCTCGGCGGGTTCGAGTACTGGGTGCGTGAGGGCTTCGAGTTCGAGACGTGGGAAGGGCGTGAGCGGAGTGCGGTTGATTCGTTGACGGCGCCGGTCGACGCGGGTGACTGTGGCTGCTGATTCCTGGACGGTGGCCTTCAACTCGGCTCCCCGGAAGGCGAGTTCGTACGACGGCCGCCGACGCGCGGGTCCTTCGAACCGTGGACATGTGGGATCGCTGTGCGTGTAGGTTCTGCCCATGGCGCGATACGCGGAGCCGGGAACGGCGGTGCAGTGGGTGGAGTCGGGCGGCGGACCGCTCATAGCGGTGCCGGAGACGGTGCTGCCGTTCTGGACGGGAGCCGACGGCGACGAACTTGCCTCGGACTACGACCGGGCGTGCGAGGTCGGTGGATACGCCGGCCTGCTGCCCGTGGGGGACAGCGCCGCGCTGGTCCTGGGGGACGATCCCGCGTCGACCTCCTTCCTCCCCGAACACGGCACGTTCGTACGGTGGTCCGCCGCGAACTCCGAGGACGAGGTGCTGGCCGGCATCCCCGCCGCGCTCGCCGGCGCGACCTGGGAGAACGAGGTGCAGTGGGATGTACCGGGACCGGTCGTCCTGTTCGACTCGGCGTGGCCCGGGCGGGATTCGGAAGGCACGGAGCATCTGAAGGTCGACCTGGAACCGGGCCGCTACGCCGTCCGCGCGGGGCAGGCCCAACCGGGCCCGGAGACCTGGCTGGGACTTGTCCAGCTGCGGCGACTTTCCAACTGACGGGTGGTTGAAGGAGCTTCGGCACCTGGTGTCGGATACGGACGGCGACCGGGTCCCCGAGACTGCCGGGTGGCTGACGGGATTCAGTGCCCGGCGTCAGACACGGATGGCGCGACCCCGTTTTGAACTGAGCGGTGGCTGACCGGACTTCAGGCCCTGCGTCAGATGTGAACGGCGGCCGTGTCCCGAAAAGTGACGAGTGGCTGAAGGGGCTTCAGTGCCCGGCGTCAGCCCTGGCGCGCTCCCGTCCCGAAACTGCCGGTCGGCGGGCGGGACTTCAGCCCTGGCGCCAGACGCACACGGCGGCCGTGTCCCGAACTTCCGGACCCGGCCGCCGACATGTCACACCATGCGTAATCGCACCCCGCGTCAGAGCTGCGACAACTCGTCCACCAGGTCGTCCAACCCCAGCGAACCCTGAGACAGCGCGGCCATGTGCCAGGCCTTCAGGTCGAAGGTGTCGCCGTGCCGCTGCCGTGCGTTCTCGCGGCCCAACAGCCAGGCCCGCTGGCCGAGTTTGTAGCCGATGGCCTGGCCCGGGATCGTGAGGTAGCGGGTCAGTTCGCTCTCCACGAAGTCTGCCGGACGGCTGCTGTGCGCACCGAAGAACTCCTGGGCCAGCTCCGGCGTCCACCGCTCACCGGGGTGGAACGGCGAGTCCGCCGGAATCTCCATCTCCAGGTGCATGCCGATGTCGACGATGACCCGGGTGGCCCGCATCATCTGCGCGTCGAGGTAACCGAGTCGCTGCTCCGCGTCCTCCAAGTAGCCCAGCTCGTCCATCAGTTGCTCCGCGTACAGCGCCCAGCCCTCGGCGTTGGCACTGACCCCGCCGATGGTGGCCTGGTAGCGGGAGAGGTTCCCGGCGACGTGCGTCCACTGGGCGAGCTGGAGGTGATGGCCGGGGACGCCCTCGTGGTACCAGGTCGAGACGAGGTCGTAGACCGGGAACCGGGTCTGCCCCATCGTCGGCAACCACGTGCGGCCCGGACGCGAGAAGTCCTCCGACGGCGGCGTGTAGTACGGCGCCGCCGCGCTGCCCGGAGGCGCGATGCACGACTCCACCTTCCGTACCCGCTCGGCGAGTTCGAAGTGCGTGCCGTCCAGATTCTCGATCGCCTTGTCCATCAGGCCCTGCAGCCACTCGCGGACCTCGTCGACGCCCTCGATGTGCCGGCCGTGCTCGTCGAGGTGCGCCAGCGCCACCCACGGTGTCTCGGCGCCGGGCAGGATCTTCTCGGCCTCCTGCCTCATCTCGGCGAGCAGCCGGTGGTACTCGGACCAGCCGTACGCGTACGCCTCGTCGAGATCGAGGTCCGTACCGTTGAAGTAGCGCGACAGACGCGCGTACCGTTCCCGGCCCACCGTGTTCGGCGCGCCTTCGATCGCCGGCGCGTACACGTCGCGCATCCAGTCCCGCAGTTCCACCAGGGCCGCGGTCGCCGTGCGGGCGGCCTCGTCCAGCTCGGCGCGCAGGGAGTCGGGGCCCGCCGAGGCGAAGTCCTCGAACCAGCCGCGCCCCTGGCCGTCCGTGTCCGACCATTCGGTGAGCTGGCCGATGAAGGTGTCCGTCGGACGCGGACCCGCGTACAGCTTGCGGTCCAGGCCCAGCGCGAGGGACTCGCGGTAACCCGCCAGCGCGGTCGGTACCGCGCGCAGCCGCTCGGCGATCGCCGCCCAGTCCTCGTCGGTCTGGGTCGGTGTCACCGTGAACACCTCGCGCACCGAGTGCGCGGGAGTGGACATGTTGCCGACCGAGCGCAGGCTCTCCTCGGCCTCGTGCACGCCGAGTTCGGCGGTGAGCCGCTCGCGCAGCAGGCGCCCGCAACGGCGCTCGCTGTCACTGTCGGCGCCGGGTCGGCGCTCGGCCTCGTCGAGCTTCGCGAGGGTCGCCCGCTGAAGTTCCGCGAGACGTTCCTGACCTGCGGGGGAGAGGTCGGGCAGGCGGCTCGAACTCTCCTTCACGCCGAGATACGTACCGGTGACCGGGTCGAGGGCGATGAGGTCGTCGACGTAGGCGTCGGCGACCTGCCGGGGCAGCGGAGTGTTGGTCTGCGACATGGGGACCATCCTCATACGTGGAACTTGTCCCCGTCACCCCGATTCAGCTGTGGGCGTGGCGAGCGGCAGCAGGGGCCCGCAGTCCCACTGCTGGAAGATCAACCGGGTCTCCACGCGGGCCACTTCGCGCTGTGACGTGAACTCGTCCAGGACCAGCCGCTGGAGGTCCGCCATGTCCGCCACGGCCACATGGACGACATAGTCGTCGGGCCCGGTCAGATGGAACACGGTCCGCGACTCCGGCAGAGCCCGGATCCGCTCCACGAACGGCCCCACCAACTCCCGCCGATGCGGCCTGACCTGCACCGACAGCAGCGCCTCCAGCCCGCGCCCCAACTTGGCCGGATCGAGCCGCAGTTGATGCCCGAGGATCACCCCGGCCCGGCGCAGCCTCGCCACCCGGTCCAGACACGTCGACGGTGCGACCCCTACCTGCGCGGCGAGCTCGCGATACGTCGCCCGGGCGTCGTTCTGCAGCAACCGCAGCAGATGGAGATCCACCGGATCCAGTACGACGGATTCGGTCATGGGCCGAACGTAACACGGGCGTTCTGCCATCAGTCCCGCTCGATGTTCATCCTTCCGTCCATGGACACAACGAGCCCGCACCCCTTCCCAGCCCCCCGAGCTCTGGCCACCGAAGCCGTGCACGCCGGCCGGGACGATCTCGCCCGGCAGGGCCTGCACGCCCCGCCGATCGACCTGTCGACCACCTACCCGTCGTACGACAGCCGTGGCGAGGCCGCCCGCGTCGACGCCTTCGCCACCACCGGCGCCGAACCCGACGGGCCGCCGGTCTACGGCCGCGTCGGCAACCCGACCGTCGCCCGCTTCGAGACCGCCCTCGCCCGCCTCGAAGGCACCGAGAGCGCGGTGGCGTTCGCCAGCGGCATGGCGGCCCTGAGCGCCGTCCTACTGGCGCGGGCCGCGACGGGGCTGCGGCATGTGGTGGCGGTAAGGCCCCTCTACGGCTCCAGCGACCACCTGCTCACCGCCGGGCTGCTCGGCTCCGAGGTGACCTGGACCGACCCGGCCGGGATCGCCGACGCGCTGCGCTCCGACACCGGTCTGGTCATCGTCGAGTCCCCGGCCAACCCGACCCTGGCCGAACTGGACCTGCGCGCGATCGCCCACTCCTGCGGCTCGGTCCCGCTCCTCGTGGACAACACCTTCGCCACCCCCGTGCTGCAACGCCCCGCCGAACACGGCGCGCGCCTCGTCCTGCACAGCGCCACGAAGTACATCGGCGGGCACGGCGATGTGATGGGCGGCGTGGTGGCCTGCGACGAGGAGTTCGCCGGGCTGCTGCGCCAGGTGCGGTTCGCGACGGGTGGCGTGCTGCATCCGCTGGCCGGCTATCTGCTGCTGCGCGGCCTTTCGACCCTGCCGGTACGGGTGCGGGCCGCGTCCGCCACCGCCGCCGAACTAGCCCGCCGCCTCACCGCAGACCCGCGCGTCGCCCGCGTCCACTACCCGCGCATCGGCGGCGCGATGATCGCCTTCGAGGTCCACGGCGACCCCCACGAGGTCATCGCCGCCGTCCGCCTCGTCACCCCCGCCGTCAGCCTCGGCAGCGTCGACACCCTCATCCAGATCCCGGCCACCATCAGCCACCGCGTGGTGACCGAGGAGGACAGGAGGGGTTCGGGAGTGAGCGACAGCCTGCTGAGGCTGTCGGTGGGTCTGGAAGCCGTCGATGACTTGTGGGCCGATTTGGATGGGGCGCTAGCGCCCCTCCAAAGGGGCGCGGGGAACGGCGCGACCAGCCACGACGAACCCGCAGTGGCAGGCCGGACCGCAACCGCTACGGCGCTTCGGCCCTCCCGAACTCCGTAACCTCCGCAACGTCCTTGGCGTCTCCTGCAGCCGCACTCAGCCGAGCCGTGACAACCAACGTCCCCTCCTCGATCTGATAGTCGAGCGGCAACCCGAGCCCCCGCATCGCCGCGACCATCCCCGTGTTGGACGCCTGCGTCACCGCGTACACGCTCTCGCACCCCGCCTCGACGGCCATCCCCACCAGCCGCCCCAACAACTCGCTCCCAATACCCCGCCGCTGCCAGTCGTCCTCGACAAGCAGCGCGACCTCCGTCTCGTCCCCGTCCCACAACAGGTGCCCGAGCCCGACGATCCGCCCCGACGCAGTCTGCACGGCGAGCGTGCGCCCGAAGCGCGGAGAGAGCAGGTGGTTGAGATAGCGGTCGGCGTCACCGACCGGCCCGTGGTAGCGCATACCGAGCGTCCGCGCCGAGCACCGCTCGTGCATCTCCCGCGCCGCGTCCAGATCACCGGTGTCCGCGCGCCGCACGGTGATCGCGTTGCCCTCGGGCAGCGTCAGTACGTCCTGGCTGCGCGGGACGCGCGGACCGAGCCGGGCGTCCAGCTCGACCAGTGCCCGCGCCCGGGCGAACTCGGTGGGCGTGAACGGCAGATACGGCCGCTCCACTGTGATCACTCCGCCTTCCGGCGCCCGCAGGCGCATGACCGTGTCCTCCAACGCACCCTCCACCGGCACCGACTCCGGCTCGCGCCCCTTGCCCACGGTGGGTGCGGGCAGCGAACGGATGGTGCACCGGCCCAGCAACTGCCGTAGCGCCAGCGGCAGTTCCGCCGCGTCCAGGGCCGTCCGTGTGGCCAGGCCCAGGACGCGGGTCGGCGCGTCCACCAGATCGTGGGCGTCGGCCCGCTCGATCCAGGTGCCCGAACCGCCGGCCGACGACACCGCCCGGGTGATCTCGGACGCCGCGACCTCACCCGGCGCCCGGAGCAGGAACTCGTCCACCGTGCCCTCGGCCAGCGGATGCGTCTGCAGGCTCAGGATGTCGACCCGCTGTCCGGCCAGCGCCGTGCACAACACCGCCAGTGACCCCGGCGCGTCCTGCACCGTCGTCCGCATCCGCCACAGCGCGGCCGCCTCGGCGACGGGGTCGGCCGTCGCGGAGGACTGGTCGGACTCGGACTCGGAATCGGATGTGGACGTGGTTTCGGTTGCGGACTTCGACGCGGGTGACCCAGTCGTCGGCCCGGTCTGCCGCAGATCCGCGGCCGGCCGGGCACCGGTATCGCCCGTCGGCGGCGCATGACCGTGGCGGCGTGACCACCACGTGTGGAACCCCGCCGTGGCGATCAGGGCTAGTGCGGAGATCGCCAGCAGCACCGGACCGTCGGGCCCGTGCCCCACCAGATCCGCCACGGCGTCCGCCACCGCGACCGCCGTGAACAGCGCGGCCAGCTCCACCAGATCCCGCCGCCAGTGGTGCACCGGACGCCCGTGCTTCGCGCGCGTCACATCAGACATGTCTCGACTCATGCACCCACTGTGAAGGAAGGGTGTTGCGTGATCACGAACGCTCTGTGACCTACCGGTAAAAGCGTGGTTCTGTACCTTTTGCCGTTCTTTTTGTGAGTGGGGTGCACCGGAGGTCAGCCCTGTCGCCCTACGTCATGCGGCCACCTCCTCCGCCAGCGCACTGCGCAGCCGACGTGCCTGCGTGACCAACCGGGACGAGCCGCTCCGGGCCGCCGCCTGCGCCAGATGCGGCAGTTCACCTCGCGCCCCCGACCGCTCCGCGCACTCGGCGGCGACGGCGAGAAGGTCCCCGAGTCCTCGCGTGTGGGCGGGCTTGGCGTCGCCGTCGAGGTCGGCGAGCAGCGCGGCCAGGGTGTGCCGGAGGATCCCCCAGATGGTCGCGTTCGCCCCGGTCGCCGCCCCGGTCCGCACCGACTCGGCGAGCCGAGACGGCTTCACGGCCCCGCTCCGCACCAGCTCCCCGAGATCCGCACCCAGCCGAGCCACGTCCAACTGTCCCCGCGCCGCGAGCACCAGCAACGCGTCTACGGCGGCGAGCCGGTCCTCGGGGTGCCGCGCGCCGAGCCCGTACGCCAGACACAGGTGCGTGGCCTGGCCGGCCACACCGTCGGACTCGGCCAGCAGCGGGAGTACGGCGGCTGCGCCGCGGGTGTCGTCCAGCGCGACGGCGGACACGTCCCGCACCAGCCGCGCCGCCACCAGTTCGCGACGTTCGGGGAGTATCGCGAGCCAGTGCCGCTGCATGTCCTGGCTCCAGTGGTAGCAGTACCAACGGTCGCCGTAGGCAGTCACCGGTCGGCCCAGCGCGCGGAGCTCCGCCGGGAAGTCCTCCTGCAGATCGAGGAGTTCACCGAACTCCAGCACGATGCGCGCCCCGGACGTCCGTCGCCTGCTCAGGGGCAGCGTGGGACTCTCGGACGTCAGCCAGCGGGAGAGCCGGGTGCCCTCCGTCGTGCCGAGCGCCTGCGCTCGCTCGGCGGCAGCGGCTGCCGCCGCCCGGTCCTCGCGGCGCACTCGCAGCAGTGCTTGCGCGAAGTCGGCGGGCGAGACCCGCGCGCCCAGGCGCCGGTACGTGTCCAGCCGGTCCACCAACTCGTCCGGCTCCAGCAGGCCCGTGCTCCAACTCGGCGTGGACAACAGGAACGGCAGCGGCTCCGCGCGGAGCCGGTACGCCACCTCCCACACCCGGGCGTCGAAGGCCCGGGACAGGGCGCTGTGCCCGCACTCCCGGCCCCGGTGGCCGTGCTTCACCCCTTCGTGGAGGGTGACGGTGCGCACCTTGTCCTGGAGGGTGGCCAGCAGGAGGTCGAGTGCGTAGGCCGCGCTGCCGAAACTGTGGTGTGTCCTGCTGAAGTGGTCGTCCGGACGCTGGACGTGCCCGGGGGCATCACTGCCCCACCAGCGGCGCGCGATCACCGGCCCCAACGCCTCCGCCAGGGCGTCCCGGTCCCGGTACGCATGGCGGACGAGTCCGTCCAGCGCGCGCTCGAACGCCGCCACGTCGCCCTCGGTCGTCAGCAACGCCCCCAATTCCTCGGCGAGTTCGACCGCCGACTCGGGTGCCGGTGCGAGGCGCGCCGCCTGCGGTGCCGGCGGGAGCATCTCCTCGTACACCAGCGCCGCCGCCGTCACCGGCGCCGCGCCCAGCGTCTCGACCGCGCGTGCGCGCAGGGCGGGGATCAACTGGTCGGCCGCTGCAGCGAGTTCGGCCCGTACCCCGGGGGAGTCGACCTTCTTGAGATGCCGCTCGACCAGCTTCAGTGCCCGCTCCTGGACCTCCGCGTCCTCGTGCCCGAAGGCCTGCGCGAGAGTGGGCAGCACCTCGGCGACGGCCGACGCGTCCCGTGCCAATACCTTCCCCAGCAGCACGAGTTGCGCACGGACGAGCTTCTTCTCGGGCCGGAACAGCACCGCATCCGACATCTCCGCCAGCCGACGTGACGTCAACTCCCCGTCCAGAGCGAGGGAACCGAGCACCGACTGGGCATGCGACGCCACCATCGACACCGCGTCCGAAGTCAGGGCCAGCCAGTCGGCGGTCCGTTCCCGCTCCTCCTCGCAGGTCAGGGCGAGGGCCTTCAGCATGCGCAGGAACACCCGGTTGTCGAGGGTCGTACCGCCTCGCAGCAGCCGGGCCACGCACGCGTCCACCGTGCGCTTCCGGTCCAGGACGCCTTCCGTGGTGAGCTGGGCGAGCGCGTCGACCCAACTGTTCGGGCCCTCGGGCGAGGTCCACTCCAGCGGGCTGCCGATGTCCTCCGTCTCGAAGACCGCGTCCACCAGCTCCGCGAGATGCGGATCCTTGCGCAGCCGGTCGAGCAGGGTGTTCCCGAGCTGCCGCAGGTGACCGATGTGCTCCACCCAGCCCCGCACATAGGCGTCCGTCGTCGGCACCGGGCAGCCGGAGAGCCGTACCAGACCGGCCATCAGCTCGTACGGCACGTCGGCGGAGGCCGGGCGTCCGGCGAGGCGGTGCGTCACGTCGGCGAGCCAGGCGGTGTCGCGGTCGCCCAGGATGTGGATCAGCAGCGCCGGGGACGACTGCGACCAGCGCATGTCGGTGGCGGCGATCCAGGTCGCCGCGGCAGCCGCCCCCGTCTCGCAGGCGGCTCCGGCCGCGTGCAGAGCCGGATAGGCGCGGCGGGACGGCTCCTCCCACGGTGCCTTGCGCAGCTCCTTGCGGAGTTCCTTCAACTCCGGCAGGAACGACCGCCGTTCGGCGTCGGTCAATCCGTCGAGCAGCCCCACCGCCTCGGCCGTCCGGCCCGCCCGCACCGCTTCCATCAGCGAACTCATCGCACACCCCCGTCGACCCGCACCATGTCCTGCTTCGTGTTCTGCTCCGTCGCGGCGCCCCGCCGCACCATCCGTACCGCCAGCGCGTGCTTGCACGGCCCGCGCCCGCCCCGGTACTTCGCCCACCACACACAGCTGCAACTCAGCACCCCCGCCTCGTCCCGCACCCGGTGCACGTGACCGTCCTCGGCGGTCACCGTCCCGAGCGCGCCCTCCAAGGTCACCGCCCCCGCGGCCACCAGCGCGCGAGCCGAGCGCAGCCGCGGATTGTGACGCTCCACGCGCTGCGCGTCGTACGGCAGTTCACGGTGGAAGTAGGCCGCCTCCGCCGTGTCGTAGCCGACGCGCCCCGAGGTGCCCAGCCGGGTCAGCGCGGCGCGGACCCGCTCGGGCGTGAGTCCCGACGACGCGGCCATGTCAGCGACGTCGATGCGGGGCTCCCAGGCCAGCAGTACGGAGATCAACTCGGCGTCCTCGCCCGCCTCGTCGGCGGCGAGCGCGTCCAAGACTCCGCCCTCGCCGGAGAATCCGCGCGACGCGTCCGGCGACAGCGTCAGCGTGAGCCGCATGCCCGGCAGGACGGCCTCCCACGCGCCGGCCGTCGCCGAGACGCCGATGACGGAGGGTCCGTAGATCCGCAGGGCCGTCGCGTGACGCAGGACGCGCTGGAGTGCGATCAGCCGCTCCGGGCCCGGGAGGCACACCGCGCCCGGTACGGGGCGGGTGGTCGGGCGCAGGCCGCGACCCGCCGGTACGACCCAGCGCGGGCCGCTCGTGGTGCCGCGCGCGCCGCTCTTCGGGAGTGAGCGCAGGAACCGGACCGCCTCCGCCGCGGGCAGTTCGGCCCGCAGGTCGAAGCCGGCCGCTATGACCTGGGCCTCCGCGAAGCCGCGCAGCCACCGGTCCGGCAGCGGCACCTTCTTCTCCACCACCGGGCCGTCCAGCGTGGTCACGGCCAACTCCTCGGGGCCGACGCGGAGATGGAGCGGATCGTCCGTGCCGATCCGGGAGAGGGCCTCACGCAGGGGGTTGTTGACGTCGACGTTCGTCGTGCCGTGTCCCACCTCGTCGCCGTCGAGTCCGGGGGCGAGGACGTCCAGCCGCGCGTACACCCCGCCGCAGCCGGAGAAGGACTCGAAGCGCAGCCGGTCGCCGCCCGCCGTCACCACCGGGTCGAGGGAGGCGGCCAGTTGGCGCTGGTAGTAGCGCGTGGCCGCCACGTCGGCCACCGCCAGCAGCGCGGCCGAGGCCACCTGAGGCGAGGTCAGGAAGCCCGCGAAGAAGCGCGGATGGTCGGTGACACCCGAAGGAGTCGCACCCCGTGAGGTCTCCAGCCCGAGGCGCCGTCCGTCCGCCGAGGACTCCAGCACGGAGGGTCGGGGATAGGTCACGGCCTGCAAAGATCGCGTCATGGAAAAACCGTAGAGGCCACCACTGACAATCGGCCCTGACCTGCGCAAACGCAGTCCGCGGCGGAGAGTTGGCGCGCTGCGCAGCGTGCCGCGCACCGGGGGATGACGCCGGTGCGCGGCTCACGTACGAGGGTAGTGGAGTTACTGGCCGACCCGTCCCGGCTGGAGGGTCTTGGTGAACAGCACGGTGCCGTCCTGCTCGCGCAGACGCACCGTCAACTCCCCGCTGTGGCCGTCGATGTCGACCTCGCCGAAGAACTGGTAGCCCTCGGCCGGCGACACGTTCTGCGCGGTCGGCGCCTTCACGAACACCCGCTCCGGACCGAAGGTGTTGTCGAGGTCGCTGGCCGGGAAGGCGCCCGCGTTCAGCGGACCGGAGACGAACTCCCAGAACGGCTCGAAGTCGGTGAACGCGGCCCGCGAGGGCTGGTAGTGCTGCGCGGACGTGTGGTGCACATCGGCCGTCAGCCACACGGTGCCGGTGATCCGCCGGTGCTTGATGTACCGCAGCAGCTCGGCGATCTGGAGTTCACGCCCGAGCGGCGCGCCCGGGTCGCCCTGCGCGACCGCCTCGATGTTCGCCTTGCCCTCGGTGGCGTCGGGCACGACCAGGCCGAGCGGCATGTCGGCGGCGATCACCTTCCACACCGCACGCGACCGCGACAACTCCCGCTTGAGCCACTCCAGTTGCTCCCGGCCGAGGATGCCCTGCGGGTCGACGGTCTGTTTGTCGGGCGAGTTGGAATTGCGGTAGGTCCGCATGTCCAGGACGAACACGTCGAGCAGCGGGCCGTGCCGCATCACGCGCTGGACGCGGCCCTCCTTGGCGCCCGGCCGCAGCGTCGAGATCGGGAAGTACTCGCTGAACGCCCGCCGGGCGCGCACCGCCATGACGTCGACGTTCTTCTCCGTGTAGCGGGTGTCGGAGGCGGCGATCACCTCGCCCGGGTACCAGTTGTTGCGCACCTCGTGGTCGTCCCACTGGATGATCGACGGCACCTGGGCGTTGAACCGCTTGAGGTTCTCGTCCAGCAGGTTGTAGCGGAAGTTGCCGCGGAACTCGGCCAGGGTCTCGGCGACCTTGGACTTCTCCTCCGTGGTGACGTTCCGGTAGAGGCTGCCGTCGGGCAGCGCCTGGGTCGCCGTGATCGGACCGTCGGCGTAGATGTTGTCGCCGCTGCACACGAAGAAGTCCGGGTCGAGCTTGGCCATCGCGTCGTAGATCCGGTAGCCGCCGAGGTCGGGGTTGATGCCCCAGCCCTGCCCCGCCAGGTCACCGGACCACAGGAAACGCACGCCGCGCCGCCCGGTCGGCACCGTACGGAACGTACCGGCGACCGGCTCGCCCGTACGGCGCGGGTCGTCGGGGTCGGCGAGCAGGACCCGGTAGTAGATCTGCTGCCCCGAGGGCAGCCCGCGCAGCCGGGTGGTGCCGGTGAAGTCCGTGTCCGCGCCGAGCAGCGGACCGTGCCACCGGTGCGGATTGCGGAACGACTCGGTGGCCGAGGTCTCCACGATCATCCGGGCCGGGCGGTCCGAGCGCACCCACACCAGCCCGGAGTCGGAGGTCACGTCCCCCGCCTGCACGCCCCAGCCGGCCTTGGGACGCCCGGAGAGGGCGAAGGCCGGGGCGGCGCCGAGGGCGGCGGGCACGGTCAGGGCCGCCGACGCGGCCAGGGAGCCGCGCAGGACGCTACGGCGGGCGGGGAACGGACGATGTGACATGGGGTTGCGCCTCCACGGACGGGATGCGGTCAGGGTGCACTGCCACAACTACTGGTGCGCCACAGCGCTCACGGAAACCACGGGTGAACAACGGAACGCGGTGACATGGGGGCCCGCGTGCGACATCAGAGGCTCTCTACGGGCGTACGGCGTCGGCCATCAGACGTACACCCGCACGTATCCGTCCGGGAGACAGATGCGCGTACCCCAGGACCAGCCGTACGACCGCGTCGTCCACGCGCGCGTGTGCGTAGGCGGTGAGCGGGCGCACCGCGACACCGGCGCGGGCCGCGCGTTCCAGAAAGGCCTCCTGAGGGCCGTACTTCTCCGGCAGCTCGGCGATGACGTGCAGTCCTGCGGCGATTCCCGTCACCTGCGCTCCGGGGAAGTGTTCCTCCAGGGCGGCCACGAGGACGTCGCGGCGCTCTCGGTAGGCGCGCTGACAGCGGCGCAACTGCCGGTCGTAGTCGCCGCGTTCCAGGAAGCGGGCGAACAGCGCCTGGTCCAGGGTCGGGTGGCCGAGGTCCATGGTGCGCTTGCGTTCGACGACCTCGTCGGCCAGTGACTCGGGTACGAGCAGCCAACCGAGCCGCAGTCCCGGGGCGAGGGACTTGCTGACCGAGCCCGCGTAGGCGACATGCTCCGGGTCGAGTCCCTGGAGCGCACCTACGGGGGCTCGGTCGTAGCGGAAGTCGCCGTCGTAGTCGTCCTCGACGACCAGACCGTCCACCAACCGTGCCCAGTCGAGGAGTTGGGCGCGTCGCCGCGCGGAATAGGCGATGCCCGTGGGGAACTGATGGGCGGGTGTGGTCACTACGACCCGTACGCCCGACGCCCGTAGCGGCCCGACCGCGAGGCCCTCCTCGTCCAGGGGCAGCGGTACGGTGCCGACGCCCGCCGAGGCGTACAGGGCGTCGTGCTGAGGGCTCCCCGGGTCCTCGACGCCGACGGTGTGTGTCCCGCGCGCGTGGAGCACGAATCCGAGCAGCGTCGTCGCCTGCGCCACTCCGGAGACCACGACGAGCCGCTCCGGGTCGGCGACCACACCCCGTCGGCGCCCGAGGAGTTCCGCGAGAGCCGTACGCAACCGGGGCAACCCGCGCGGATCGGGATAGCCGAGCACCTCGTGCGGCAACTCGGCCAGCACACCGCGTTGCGCCGCGGCCCAGGCGGCGCGCGGGAACAGCGACAGGTCCGGCGTTCCGGCCACGAAGTCGGCGCGGGCGCCGGGGGAGCGCGGCGCGAGGTCACGCGCGCGTGGACGCGCCGCCCGTACGGCACCGCCCACCCAGGTGCCCGCACCCCGGCCGCTGCGCAGATAGCCCTCCGCCGTCAACTGCTCGTACGCCTCCGTGACCAGGCCTCGTGACACCCCGAGGTCGGCCGCCAGGTCCCGGCTCGACGGCAGCCGGGTGTCCGGCGCCAGCCGCCCCGAACGCACCGCCTCCCGCAACGCAGCCTGAAGGGAGCGGCCACGCGCGCGTGCCGGTGCAGAGGCGGCGGGCAGCAGCAACTCCCAGGCGGCGGAACCCGTCAGCCCCTCCGGATTGGTCCGCGATGACGTCATGGAAGTGGACCTTAAACCGGACCGCCGGGCTCCCTAGCGTCGCTGCCATGAACGCCACCACCGCCCGCGGCGCCCCGCTCGCCGCCTTCGCCTGCGTCCTCGTAGGCGCGTCCTTCACCGCGAACAGCGTCCTGGGCCACTACCCGTACGCGGGCGGCCAGTTCCTGCGCTACGGCCTCGCCTGCCTGCTCCTCCTCCCGTTCACCGGCAAGGACGCGCCGGCCAGGCTGCGCGGGCTCACTCCACGTCAATGGGCCCGTCTCGCGCTGCTCGCGGCCGTCGGCATGGTCGGGTTCAACCTGGCCGTCATCGCCGCCGAACGCAGCGCCGAACCGGCCGTCCCAGGCGTCTTCGTGGGCTGTGCGCCCGTAGCGGTCGCGGTTCTCGTCCCCCTCCTGGAGGGACGCCGTCCCCGGCGGATCGTGCTCTACGGGGCGTCACTCGTCGCCGTCGGGGCGTTCACGGTCCAGGGGTGGGGCCGTACGGACGGCACAGGAATCGCCTTCTCCGGGTGCGCCCTCGCCGGTGAGGTGGGCTTCGCGGTGCTCGCGGTTCCCGTACTGCGGCCCCTGGGACCGCGATTGCTGTCGGCCACGGTGTGCGGTCTCGCCGCGATCGAGGCGGCGACGGCCGGGCTGGTCCTCGACGGGACCGCCTGGCTGCGGCGCCCCGACGGCACCGAGGCCGCCGCGCTGTTGTGGCAGGCGGCGGTCGTCACGGTCGTCGGCTTCGTGTGCTGGTACATGGGCATGCAGCGGATCGGCGCGGAGCGCGCCACGCTCTTCTCCGGCCTCATCCCGGTCGCGGCTGCCGCTACCGCACCGCTCGTCGGAACGGGCTCCTACGGGGCCGCCCAGGCCGCAGGCAGCGCCCTCGTCGGCGCCGGAGTGGCCCTTGGATCGGGCGCGTTGGCGCTGGTGCCGCGCCGGTCAGCGGCTGCCGTCGAGGATGACGCGCGCGACCAGGGCCGGGTCGTCGTTCATCGGGCAGTGCCCGCAGCCGGGCAGCCGGACCAGCCGGGAGCGGGGGATCAACTGCTTGGCGCGGACGCCCTGGCGGCGCAGCAGCAGCCGGTCCTGGGTGCCCCAGGCCACGGTGACCGGGATACCGGGGAGGTCGTCGGTGAACCGGACGCTCGTCCCGGCCCGGAGCGTGTCGTCGAACCCGGGGGAGTTGACCAGCGCGAGCGTCTCGGCGACCACGGCCTCGGGTGAACGGCGGTCCGGGCGGGCGTAGATGGTGCTGGTGAGCGCGGCGCGGCCGACCGCCGTGCGCGCCAGCTTCTCGACCAGCGGGAGCGGCATCCGGCGGGCGATCTGCCGCATCGTGAGCAGCACACCGAAGGCGTAGCGGCGCTCTGCCTGGGACCAGAATCCGGCGGGGGAGAGGGCGGTGACGGACCGTACGACCTTCTCGCGGCCCAGTTCCAGGGCCATCAGTCCGCCGAGCGAGTTGCCCGCCACATGCGGGCGTTCGAGCCCCAGCGCCTCGCAGAAGGCCCTGAACACGGCGGCCGTCGTGTTCAGGTCGTACGCCAGCCCCTCCGGGAGCGCGGGGGAGGCGCCGAACCCGGGCAGGTCCACGGCGATCACATCGCGCTCGGTCGCGAGGATGTCCACCACCGGGTCCCAGGCCTGCCGGTGGTGACCTATGCCGTGCAGCAGGAGCAGCGGTTCGCCGCGACCCACGCGCGCGTAGGACACGGTCACGGTCTTCGGGCCCCGCGGAGTGGGGACGGGGAAGGAGACGGTGGCGGACATGGGGGTGCTCCTCGTCTGGGACGCGCTGACAGACGCCGTACAGGCCGTGTAGACAGCTTGTCAGCAACTTCTACCGACCGGTAGCCCCAGCCGCCACGGACCTCCCGGACCTACGGCCCCGAGCGTGCCCTACAGCCCCGAGTTCGTTCTACGATCCTCAACGCGCCCTGCGCACCTCCAGGTTGAACTCGGCGTGCCCGAGGTTCTGGAACAGGCCCACCCACAGCGGCAGCACCATCTCCACGGCACGCGACGTCTCGATGCCGCCCAGGTCCAGCACCCGGTGCGTCGGCCAGCCGAACTCCCCGAGCAGGGCCGTCACCCGCGCCTTGGCCTCCGCGTCCTCGCCGGACACGAACACCTGGTGCTCGCCCGGCACGAGCGAAGGCTCCACCATCACCTGGCAGTTGACGGTGTTCAGGGACTTCACCACGCGCGCGTGCGGGAAGGCCCGCTGGATCTGCTCGCCCACACTGTCCGACTCGACGGGCGACAGCCTGAGCCGCCCGTCCTCGAACGCCATCGGGTTGGAGACATCGAGGACGATCTTGCCGTCGAGGCGCTCGGCCCCGGCCGCCTCCAACGCGGCGAGCGCCACCCGCCCGCCCACGGCGTTCACGACCACCTCTCCCGCCGCGGCGGCCTCCGCGAACGTGCCCGTACGCGCTCCGGACCCCGCGCTCTCGGCCCATTTGGCGGCGGCCGGATTGTCCTTGGTGCGCGAGCCCAGGGTCACCTCGTGCCCCAGCTCGACCAACTTGCCGCCCAAGGTGCGGCCCACCTCGCCCGTGCCCAGTACCGCGTACCGCATCGCCACCTCCGGAAGGGGCCGCCGGACGCCGTCGGCCCGCGGCCAATTCTGCTCCGGGGCACACGTTTTTCTCCCCGACGCACGGTTTTCTCCTGGACACGGGCGGACGCGTCGCATGGGATGGCGACGTGACCACCGACGCCGAAACCGATGTCTTCGAAGAACACCGCCCCGTCCTCATGGGAGTCGCCTACCGGATGCTCGGCCGGGTGGCTGACGCCGAGGACGTGGTCCAGGAGGCCTGGCTGCGCTGGTCCGCGGCCGACCGCGCCGGAGTCCGCGAACCACGCGCGTACCTGGTGCGCGTCACCACCCGCCTCGCCATCGACCGACTCCGCCAGGTCAAGGCGCGAGGCGAGGCTTACGTAGGCCCGTGGCTGCCGGAGCCGTACGTCACCGACTTCGGGGACACCGTCCCCGACACCGCGGAGCGCGCCGTGCTCGCCGACTCCGTGTCGCTCGCCGTACTCGTCGTCCTGGAGTCGCTGTCCCCGCTGGAACGCGCCGTGTTCGTCCTCAGGGAGGCGTTCGGCTACCCGTACGCCGACATCGCGGCCATGCTGGACCGCGGCGAGCCGGCCGTGCGCCAACTCGCCGGACGGGCCCGCAAGCACGTCGACGAACGGCGCCCGCGCTACGAGGTCGACCCCGCGCAACGCCGCGATCTCACCGAGCGGTTCCTCGCCGCGGCGGCCGAGGGCGACCTGGCGGGCCTCATGAAGATGCTCGCCCCGGACGTCCGTCTCGTCGGCGACAGCGGCGGCAAGGCCCAGGCGCCGCTGCGGATCCTGGAGAGCGCCGACCACGTGGGCCGCTTCCTGGTCGGCGTCGCCGAGAAGGGCGTCCCGGAGATGTCGTTCCGCTTCCTTGAGCTCAACGGCGGACCCGCGGTACTGATCCTTTCGGGTGACACGCCTGACAGCGTCCTCCAGGTGGACGTATCCGCCGGACGCATCCGTTCCGTCTACATCGTCCGCAACCCCGAGAAGCTTCGATCACTGGCTTCCGCTTAGCCGGGACCCCCGGTGGAGCCCCCGTTTCACGACGGGGGCTTTGCCGTGCTGTCACCAAGAACGCCCAGTACGAACGCCCTGTGAACGCTCTGCGGCATGTCCTCTATGGGTTGCATACGACATGGAGGATTGGTCTTGACCAAGGGTGGGGGCCGTCCTATGGTCGCAGATAAGTGAAACAACCTTTAATAAACAAGGGCGCTAAAACGCCGCCGGAACACGGCGATTGCGGAGGACAGGGTGGGGACCACGCAGTTGGAATCGGTGCCGGAGCCGAAGTACTGGCATCTCAAGACAGTGCTGAGTGAGGCACTGGACTCCGAGTTCTCCGTGGGCGAGATCCTGCCCAACGAGCGAGACCTGGCGGCCCGCTTCGGCGTCGCCCGGGCCACGCTCCGGCAGGCTCTGGAACAACTCGAACTGGAAGGCCGGCTGCAGCGCCGTCGCGGAGTCGGTACGACCGTCGCTCCGCCGCGCGTGGGTGTCGCCGTCGGCACCGAGCAGCACGCCTGGCCGGGCGCCGGGGAGGACGCCTGGCAGTCCGTCGACTGTGTGCTGGCGGCTCCGCCGGGGGCCGTCGCGGACGTCCTGGAGACCGGTTCCGAGGAACTGGTCCACACCGTGCGGCGCTCCCGGGTGAGCCACGGCCAGCCGGTGGCCGCCGAACTGCTCTACATCCCGGAGTCGTCGGTGCCCGACCTCTCCGGGATAGACACTCCGTCGGCGACGGCACGCGCGCGTGCGGTGCTGCGTGAGTTGCAGCGCCTCGAACTGGAGGGCCAGGACCGCGCCGTCGAACTCGGTTCGGCGCGCGCGGACGACGCCAAGGAGCTGGACCGCCTCCCCGGGGCACCCGTTCTTGTCGTCACGACCCGCTTTTTCGCCGAGGGCCGCACCGCCGCGGTCTCCGTCGCGACGTACCGCGCGGACACCTGCCGCCTGACCTTCGCCGACTCCGGAAGCGTAGAAATACACCACGGCCCGGAGCGCCAGGCCTCCTGACCACGGTCACAGCTCACGCGTCGCGCCCCGGGAATTCCACCCGGGGC